>CAMNNS010000040.1 GCA_946545765.1 uncultured Bacteroidales bacterium
TACATCCATCTATCGCAGTTATGGGAGACTCTACACTCACCCATAGCGGAATGACTGGATTATTAGATGCAGTGAATTCTAATGCAAATGTGACTTTGTGCATATCAGATAATTTGACAACAGGTATGACAGGCGGTCAAGATTCAGCCGGTACTGGTAGATTAGAATCTATATGTCAAGGAATTGGAGTTGATCCAAAGCATATTAGAATTATAATACCTCTTCCTAAAAACTATCAAGAAATGGAACAAACCATAAAAGAAGAGATTGAATACAAAGGTGTTTCAGTGATAATTTGCAGGAGAGAGTGCATACAAACAGCAAAAAGACATATAAAAAAATAAAATAGAAGAGTTATGAAACAAGATATAATACTATCGGGAGTAGGAGGACAAGGAATCTTATCTATTGCCACAGTTATAGGTTGGGCTGCATTAGATCAAAATCTACATTTAAAACAGGCAGAAGTACACGGAATGAGTCAAAGAGGTGGAGATGTGCAAAGTAACCTAAGAATTTCATCAGAAACTATTTATAGCGATCTTATCCCAAAAGGTGCTTGCGATTTAATCGTCTCTCTTGAGCCAATGGAAGCACTCAGATATTTACCATATCTTTCTAAAGAGGGTTGGGTAATTACAAATACTACCCCATTTGTTAATATTCCTAACTATCCCGATATGAATAATATAGAAGGAGAACTCAATAAAATCAAGAATGTTATTAAAATAGATGTTGACACTATTGCTAAAGAGGTTAAAGCACCAAGAAGTGCAAATATGGTTCTGTTGGGGGCAACAGCTTCTGTTATCAATATTCTTGAAAAAGAGAAATTAATTGAAGGGATTAAAAATGTCTTCTCTCGTAAAGGAGAGGATATTGTAAATACAAATATTGCAGCCTTTGAAGCGGGGTATAATTATGCAAAATCTAAATTAAATAAATAGATATGAAAGAGGCTATCAGTGAGCAATATATAAACAATTTACTAACTCAAATGGATATCTCTGATATTTCTAAAGCAACTATTAGACAATGTGTTGCTGTAGCAGATAATTTAGAGAAACATATTCAAGAACCATTTATTCATTTAGAAATAGGTGTGCCTGGATTTGAACCTTGCAGTGTTGGAAGAGAGGCACAGAAAGAGGCTATAGATAAAGGAGTTTCCTCTATCTATCCCCCTATAGGTGGAATACCATTGTTAAAAGAGAATGCTTCTAAATTTATAAAAGCATTTATAGATATAGATATTGAACCACAAGGGATTATACCAACAGTTGGTTCTATGCAAGGTACTTATAACCTATTCTTAGAGTGCTCCCAATTAGATCCTAAAAAAGATACAATCCTATTTATCAATCCTGGATTTCCTGCAAATTTTACCCAAGTAAATGTATTGGGGATAAAAAATGAATCCTTTGATATTTATAACTATCGAGCAGAAAAACTCAAACCAAAATTAGAGGAGTATTTATCTAAAGGAAATATTGTTGCTATACTTTATTCAAACCCTAATAACCCTGCTTGGATTTGTCTAACAGAGCAAGAGTTGAAAGATATAGGAGATTGTGCAAACAAGTATGACACTATTATCTTGGAAGATTTAGCATATATGTGTATGGATTTCAGAAAAGAGTTGTCAAAACCATACCAACCTCCATATCAATCTACAGTAGCAAGATATACAGATAATTATATTCTACTCCTTTCAGCATCTAAAATTTTTAGTTATGCAGGAGAGAGAATTGCAGTAATAGCATTCTCAAACAAAATGTACCATAGAGAGTATCCCGCTTTAAGAGAGAGATATGGATTGGGAAAAATGGGAGACAATTACATTCTTACATATTTGTATTGTGCCTCTTCTGGTGTATCTCACTCAGCTCAATATGCTCTTGCTAAAATGTATGGAGATGCTGCAGAGGGTAAATTAGATTTTGTTGCAACACTAAAAGAGTATGCAGACAGAGCTAATAAAGCAAAAAAAATATTTGAAGAGAACGGCTTTAATATTGTCTATAATAAAGACTTAGATCAAATACTCAGCGATGGTTTCTTCTTTACTATCGGGTATCGCGATATGGGGTGCAAAGAGCTATTAACCAATCTGCTAAGATGCGGAATAACAGCTATAACTCTCAATACTACAGGTAGTTTACAAAATGGTATTAGAGTATGCGTCTCGCGTATTCATACACAAGAAGAGTTTAAAGAGTTAGATAATAGACTTAAAATATTTAGAACAATTACAAAATAAATTTATATGAATTATACAACAGCACAAGAGGCGGTAAAGCTAATAAAATCTGGAGACAGCGTTTATTTTCAAGGTAGTACAGCTGTCCCAGAAATAATACAAGAAGCTTTAGCACAAAGGGGAGAAGAACTTAGAGATGTAAAAATATATTCTGCATTCTGCGTTCCAAGAGGTGAGGCACCATTTTGCAAAACAGAGTTAAAAGATTCTTTCATTACAAGAAGTCTTTTCTTGTGTGCAGACCAAAGAAAATGGGTAAAAGATGGGTACGGTAGTATGATACCTGCTTTCTTAGGGGAGATTCCATTTTTATTCAGAAGCAAACAGTTGCCTTTAGATGTTGCTGTTATAAACTGCTCACTACCAGATGAAAACGGATATTGTAGTTATGGTATTTCTGCAGATTTAGCTGTCTCAGCAGTAGAGAGTGCAAAAATAATTATAGCACAAGTAAATAAGAGCATCCCTTATCTTTATGGTGGGGCATTAATACATATCTCAAAAATAGATGCAGCTGTAGAGTGCGATATTCCTCCTGTAGCATTAGAGTTTGGAGAACCTACAGATATTGAGCTATCTATTGGTAAATATATTGCAGAACAAATTCCTGATGGTGCAACACTTCAGATTGGTGTAGGTGGTATTCCTAACGCTGTACTCGGAGGAATTAAAAATCATAAACATTTAGGACTTCATACAGAGGCTATGACAGATGGTGTTGTTAGATTGATGGAGGAGGGTGTAATAGATAATACCCAAAAGAAAATACACCCAGGAAAAAGTGTCGGTTCATTAGCTTTAGGTTCTAAAAGAATGTATGAATTTTTACACTATAATAAAGATGTAGAGTTTTATGATGTAGCATATACTAACGATCCACAACTAATTAGGCAAAATCCTAAAGTGATAGCTATAAATTCCGCATTAGAGATAGATCTCACAGGGCAAATTTGTGCAGATAGTATAGGAGAAACTATCTTCTCAAGTGTAGGTGGACAACACGATTTTATGTATGGTGGTGCACTATCAGAAGGTGGTAAAACATTTATTGCACTCCCTTCTGTTACCAATAAAGGGAAAGGTAAGATTGTCCCAACTCTAAGTCAAGGTGCTGGAGTTGTAACAACAAGATTCCAGACCCAATATGTTGTAACTGAACATGGTATTGTTTATCTAAGAAATTTAGATTTAGCACAAAGGGCTAAAGCTCTAATTTCTATAGCAAACCCTGCAGATAGAGAAGAGTTAGAAAAGGCTGCCTGCAAAAGATTTGGCTACTCTTTCTTAAGATTAAAATAATAGGTGTGCAACAACAATATAATAAAGTGCATCTATACAAAAGTGTTCATTAAAATTATGGGGGCGTTCTGGTTTTGACATCAGATTAATTTAGCGGCAAGCATGTCGAGCGTTGTAAGCATAGCTCGTAAATATCTAACTTACAGCCATTAGTTGGCAACAATTCAATGAGACTTGCTGCGTAGTGTACCAAGTACACTACCTTAATCGCTTTGCTCAAGGAGCAGGGTGACAAGTATCCCGCCAAAGCCTTACCTTCTTGGTTTTGGTATATGGGGTATCGTACTAAGAAGGGTGCAGATGTGGACTCCTTTAAAGCATCTAAAGATTAAAAGGATAAGTTATAAGTGGCTTGCCTTAGAGCAGCTTATAATCTAAAATTCAACTAAGGATACACATGTAGAAACCCGTTGGGTGGTCTGATTGGACAGCGGTTCGACTCCGCTCGCCTCCACTATTTTAAGTATAAGAAAAGTTCAAATACACCCTCTCCAAAGGAGATTACCCCTAAGACCATTATCACAATACCAGCTATCCTGTTTAACATTATTAACTGTTTTAATCTGAACTTCTTTCTAAAAATATTTATTGTAGTAGAGAGTACAAACCACCAAAGAGCAGAACCAAAGAAAATGCCCCATAAGACAAAATAGGCAGCAGATCTTGCTTGTTCTTGAGAGTAATCAGAAATATCTAATCTAACAGCAGCAAACATCGCAAAGATTAAAAATATAGAGCCAGGATTTGTGATAGTCATTGCAAAACCCTCAAAGAAATCCTCTATATGTTTACCTTTTTTCTCCTTTTGCTTTATCTGTTTAACAGGATTTGTAAAATAGACTTTTAACCCAATTAATACTATTACTATTCCACCAACAAAAAAAACTAATGCTCGATGCTCTTCTATAAATTTATCTACAAAAAATAATCCTAATAATGATATTGTTGAGTATAAGGTATCTGAAACAGAAGCTCCTAAACCAGTTAAAAAACCCGATAATCTACCTTTACTAAGGGTCTTCTGAATACACAATACACCAAGTGGGCCCAATGGTATTGAAGCCCCTAAACCAACAATTAATCCTTTAAGTAAAATAAGTAGCATTTTTAAAAATTATGAGGCCAAATTTAGTATTTTTGCACAAATGAAAAAAATATGAGAGCAAAACTTTTAATCTTAACTATTATATCAGCGATACTTCTTAGCCTACCATTTCTTGTAAATAATTTTGGAATTATCTCCTTGTTCGCACTAATTCCCTTGTTTGCAGCAGAATACATCGCGACAAAAGAAAAGCTGAAACATTTTTGGTTAAATTATACTTTATGTTTTTTGCTCTGGAATATCGCTACTACATACTGGATATATTACGCAACTCTTGAAGGGGTTATTGCAGCAGTAATTATCAATACATTTCAAATGTCAATTCTATTTAGAATTTTCAGATGGTTTAGGGTTAGATTTAATAACTTCATTGCATATATTGGTTTTGCTGCTATATGGGTTTGCTGGGAACATTACTATGCAACATGGCAAATTAGCTGGCCATGGCTAACCCTCGGGAATTCATTTGCTTCTACCGTTAAGGCTATACAGTGGTACGAAATTACAGGTGTATTGGGAGGTTCTGTTTGGATTATTATAATAAACTCATTAATCTTTAAAATTCTCTTAAACAAGATACAAAACAAGAGGATACATAAATATGTAATAAGCTTCTGTGTTTTATTTTTTATCCCGATAACATACTCTTACATAAGATATTATAGCTATAAGAATATAGAGAAAGGACAAATAGCAAAAGAGGTAGTTGTACTTCAGCCAAATATAGACCCATATAATGTAAAATTCTTAGAAGCACAAGATGAGCAAAATGACAAATTATTATCTCTTGCTAAAGAGGCAATTACAGATAGTACATTTTTGATAGTTGCCCCAGAGACTTTCTTTAATCCTTCTCCAACAGCAGGTAGGATTACAGAAAATTATCCCGATGATAACAAAACATTTAGACTTTTTAAATCTTTTGCCAAAGAGAATGGAGTTAATTTTATTTATGGTGCAGTTACAAATGATCGCATCTTTTCAAAAAAAGCTCCGGGACCTACATCTATTAAAATTGCCCCTGACTTATGGCAACACATATATAATTCTGCTATTTTTCTTAATACATCGGGCAAGCATCTTATCTACCACAAATCTAAATTAGTTTTAATGGCAGAGACAACACCGATATTATGGAATAAACAGGTATTAAAGACATTAAATATAGACTTAGGAGGTGAAATAGGGAACTATACCAAACAACTATTCAGAACCAATTTCAAAACTTTAGATGACATTACTATAGGAACAGCTGTCTGCTACGAATCTGTATTCAGCGATTTTTATAGAGAGTATATAAACAATGGTGCTAATATGATGACTATCATAACAAATGATGGTTGGTGGAGAAATACTCATGGGCATAGACAACACCTTAACTACGCCTCTATCAGAGCAATAGAAACAAGACGCTCAATAGCCCGAAGTGCAAATACTGGAATTTCTGCAATAATAAATCAAAGAGGAGATATAGTTCTACAATCGCAATGGTGGAAAAGCTGTTATATAAAAGGGAAACTTACTTTAAATAACAAAATTACACCATTTGTAAAATATGGCGACATTATTGGTATTAGTTGTATTTACTCCTCGATAATACTACTATTAGGTGCTCTCCTTACCTATTTATTTGGAAGAAAGAGAATATAGGTTAATTATTCCTTTTTGGATAGACTATCCTTGCATGATAAATATCTTGTAACATCTGCTTGAATATCCTTTTAACAACATTTATCTCTTTTATAGATATATCAGCCCTCTCTAATTGATTACCCGAAAGTCTCTTTTCTACAACACTATCAACCAAATTAGATATACTCTCCTTTGAATATTCTTGTAATGACCTTGAAGCAGCCTCTACTGCATCAGCCATTAAAACAACCACTTGTTCTTTAGTAGAAGGGAGTTCACCCATATAGGTAAACTTATCTTTCTCATCGGGATTACCACCATTATTACAATAAACATTATAGAAATATTCAACAGTAGAATGGGCATGGTGAGTTAATATAAAATCTTGAACGACTTGAGGTAATTTATATTTTTTTGCCAATTCAATACCGTCAGTAACATGATTTAAAATTATAGTAGCACTCTCCAATGGAGTAAGTGAGGCGTGATAATTTATAGTTCCTGTCTGATTCTCTATAAAAGCCTGTGGATTAAGAATTTTCCCTATATCGTGATACATTGCCCCTACCCTTACCAATCGAGAATTACCCCCTATTGCAACCACAGCTCTCTCTGCAAGATTAGAGACCTGAAGCGAGTGCTGAAATGTTCCAGGTGCTTTTTGAGCTAACTCTCTGAGCATCTTATTATCTGTATCAGATAGTTCTTTATATGAAGACATCGATACCATTCTAAATAGCTTCTCCAGTAAGAATACTAAGGTATATGCCATCACCATAAATATTGAGTTTAAAAAGAGGTAAATATAAATTCTCAAAGAACTGCTATCCCAATCACCAGAGGTAGATAATATAAAGCCTGTGTGAACAATAGCCATAACTAAAAAGACATACAAGGCGTTTAAAAATTGTTGCCACCCTTTGTCATAAATAGAGAAGGTAGCAAAAGCGAGTGCTCCACCTATAGAATACAAAAGGTAGAGTTCTACCCCATTATCCGAGACTAATAACAAAGGTAGTAGAGATATAAAATATATCGGGAGAACAACTCTGTTATAGACAAAAGCATACATATATAGAGCTGTTACTGTGAATGGTACAATAAACAAATATTCTGCAGCAAATTTATTAACTAACATTGTTGTAATAAAGTTAAAGCAGAGAATAAAAATTATAAAATTGAACTCATTTTGTTTTCTTAGAATCTGATAATCCGAGAAATATATAGCAATATAAACTAATATAAGGAGAGATAATATTATTATAATGTGTCCAAAGATAATCTCATAAATATTACCATCATACCCTACACTTTTTTGATATTCAGCCTTTAAAGAGTTTAAAATTTGTTCAGTACTCTCTGTAATCAATTCTCCTTCACCTACTATATACTGCCCTGTGTAAACAATACCTTTAGTTGGAGAGATAAAATCTATTGCACTCCTTTGCAATTTATCTGTAGCTATTTTATCAAATATTAAATTTGGTACAATTAGAGAATTTATCTCGATAGCGGTAAATAAAGAGTCTATATTTATATTGTAATTTTTCTCTTTTAATATCTGTCCAACCCGCTCTGTTGCACCTTGTACAGAATAGATACTACTCTCAAGTTTTTGTGTTGCAGAACCGTAATAATCGACAAAAATAACATTGCCATTATCTTGAGTTGTCTTTAAAATTCCATTGGAATAAACCTCAGTAAGAGCATCAACAATATCATTATACAAATCGCGAGACAATTTGCCATTATTATATAACTCTTTAACGGCATCTAATTTAGAGGTTAGAACATCTAATTTAAGTGAATAATAAGGTATCACTTTAGAAGCAGCTTCACTTTTCTCTAATTGCAACTCCTTATCTGTCTTGAGGATAGGAAAGTCTATCGGCGACTCCAAACTTTCATAATTCCAAGTAGAACCTTTCTTATAGTTATATTTAAATTTCCCCTCAATAGGAAATAGAAGTAGCATTATAATAAAGGCAACCAACATTGTCTTATAGTTACCACTCATCGAGAGGACAGACTTTAATTTCCTAATATCTAATTTTTCCATATAAATCTTTTGTTGCACAAAAGTAAGAAAATATATCCAAGAAAGTGACACTAACCTATATATAGCATAAAGGAGCATTTACAACTTGAATCTACATCTGAATCTTCAGCTCCTAAATGATTATTTTTAATAACATTTTTTGTACCTTTACAAACAAACGATTTTATATGAAAAAAAGCTTTTTTCTTTCTGTAGTTTTCCTTTTCTTTTTTCATGTTTGTTACTCCCAATCTGATTTTAAGTTTTACGATGAGGTAACTCTTCCTCTTCCTCTTCTTCTAATGGTAACACTCCTTATATTACGAACCAACCCAATCCTAATCATACCTACGAGTATGATGCTCAGCCAGATATATTTCATTTTACTCTTCCCAGCGGACATAGTGTTGCATTTGTTTCATACTAAAAGCCGTCTTCCGGGCAGGAATTGTTATTCGTATGAATTTAATTGTTTGGGTAGAAAAAAATAACGAATTTCCTACATATTTGAAAAAGGAGAATAATAAAAAAGAGATTATACTTTCATAACTAATTATAAAAATTAACTTTATGAGAAAAAAACTTATCACAATCCTACTGCTTTTTGTAGCAATAATTTGCACAAATTGCAACAAAACACAAGAGGAACCTAAAAACGATGTACAAATTGTAGTTTTAGAATCTGACAACCTCAAGTGTAATGATACTATGAGAATTTATCACCCTCAAAGTAGCGATACTATTGGCACCTTAGTACTTTTGCATGGTTGGAGCGGTTGTTACAAAGATTGGGGAGATAAAATGGACATTCAAGAGATAGCTAATAAATATCAATTTAGGATAATTACTCCCGATGGTTTCTATAATAGTTGGTATATAGATAATACCGATGATAATCAAATGCAAACAAGAAAATTTTTTAATGAGGAATTTATCCCTTACATCTATAAAGAATTTAATTTAGAGCCAGCCACAACATTTATAAGTGGTTTAAGTATGGGTGGTCATGGTGCGGTAAATATCTTCATAGATAATCACTCAAAGTTTAGGGCAGCTGGTAGTATGAGCGGAGTACTAAATTTAGAGAAAACAACATTGCAGGGTGAATTAGAAAAAATCATGGGGGATAAATTAAAAGAGAGGGCAAAAAGTGAGAGTGCAACAACAAGACTCTCAATTATTGCTAATACAAACAAACCAATAATTGTATCTTGCGGATATTCAGACTATTATTTTATGTGTACAGAAGAGTTTATCAATTCTTGTAAAGAGAACAATGTCCCATATATAAGAATTGATAGTCCCGGAACACATTCATGGAGATTTTGGGAATATGCTTTAAACTCCCATCTATGGTATTTTTCAAGAATGATAAAAGGGGAAGAGTTGGGATATTAATTACTTAACAATTATACAAGAAGGCTCTAAGTTTATGAAATTTAGGGTCTTTTTTGTATTTGTTAAAAAACCATTTTTTTCATTTATTCTAAAGAGTTGTATCTTTTTATCTTTCTGACAAGCGACAAACATAAAATTCCCATCGGGAGAAATAGCAAAATTTCTTGGATAAGAGTCGGTTACCTGATACCCTCTTTTCTCTACTAAACCATTATCTGTTATCCTAAATATAGATATACCATCATTGTTCTTTCTATGAGATGTATATAAAAATTTTCCATTAGGGGAAACATGTATGTCTGCACTTGCATGGGAGTTATATCTATCTGCAATAGTATCTTGTAACTTTGTAAGGAGTAGATTATTATTAGACTCAACAATAGAAAAAACCATCAATTTCCCAGACTTCTCATTCAACAAGTACATAAACCTACCATCTTTAGAAAAATCTATATGGCGTGGACCTGAATCTTTTGGCAATTCAATAAAAGAGGTATCACATAACGATATATTAAAAAGAGAATCTTGTAATACTTTTAAGAAATATATTCTATCTAATCCTAAATCGGTTGCCAATAAATATTCATTAGATGTTGCCCTCCCTTTTACCCTCTTTATAGTGTGTAAGCGAGAACGTTTTAAATATAAAGACGAACTGTTAAGATTTAGAAAATCTATTTTCTTTACCCTTTTACCTAAACAGCCTGCACTATCAACTGAGAATATAGAGATAGTCCCATCGCCATAATTTGCAGATAATATATGCTCTTTATAATATGTAATATAGCAAGGATCTATTCCACTATTTTTTACCTCACTGATTTGATTATAAGGAGAGATATTTGCAAAAGAATATTGCTTTGAATATTTTCCATTTTCCGACAAAGCGAAAATAATATCCTCTTTAGAATTAAGAGTTAAGAATGAGGCATTTTTACATTTGAATTCAGAAATCAATGTAAATTCAAGTGTCTTAGAATTAAAGGAATACTTATAAAAATAATCACCATATCCACCAATATACAATATGAAATTATCTATCTTAGGTTTGTTTTTAAAAAAGAAATAACCTAAGCAAAAAATTACTACAGAAATTATTACAAATAAATATTTTCTTTTGATTATTACCATATCAATACTGCATTAAGCAACAATGGGTTAAATGTTTCCTTCTAAAGCGTAATCAACACAATTATTCAAAATTTGCTGAAAATCACAACATTTCTTAAAATCTGCGACTACTCTGTTTAAAAGTTTATCATCTTTAAAAAGATAGTTTGTGTCTAAACTTTTATACAATAGAAACTCTTTTTGCTTTAGCAATTCTGCCCATTTAGGATTTTCAACATTTTCAAAACCTTGCGGAACTTTCTTATATGGATTAGGATTAAACCAAGAAAACCCTTTCGCTTTATTTACACTCTCTAATAAAGCATTTCCATTAACATAGATTTCATCTCTGATACTTTGAACTATTTTTGATTCAGGTTTATATAATCCAACCGCCAATATACTTCCCGATGCATATATATCTTCAAATGGTTCAAGATGAAAATAATATCCTGAATATGGAGATTTTTTCCCTTTTTTAACAATAAAAGCCCCCATGTGTGTTTTATAAGGAGTCTTATCGTGAGAAAATCTTATATCGCGATAAATTCTATATGTACAATCCTTTAACCCTAATTTAGAAGGGTCAATTTGATTATCAAATTTTGAAATCTCATCTATAAGAGATAGTGTAAAAGAATCAAAGATTGATTTAACCTCTAAATATTTATCTTTATGAGCATTAAACCATTCCCTGTTATTATTCTTTGAGAGAACCTTTAAAAAATCATATGCCCTTTTCATAACTCTACAAATATAATGAGAACTGCCGAATAAATGGCTAATAAAAGCAAAACTCAGTATAAAATAAAAGATTCTCGCCAACAGTATATCGACAAGAATCTTTGAAACTCCATAAAAGTTACTTAATCCTATTCTCCCATTCAATCTATTTTAAATCATTACATATTTCCCCGATATTATTTGATAAATAATACTCAATTTTGGTATCAACCTGAGGAACAACGACAATTTTAAAATTAAATGGGTCGTAATACTGAACCAATTTCTCTTCCACCTCATTTTTGCTCCCCCCAA
>CAMNNS010000041.1 GCA_946545765.1 uncultured Bacteroidales bacterium
AGAGAGAGTTAAAGATAATAGGCAAGGGGAATGATAATTACTATTATGCTTATGTTAGAAATGATTTTGATAATGATAGATTTGTACTTGTGAAGTTTTTACTTGGGGTGTAGTGATATAGAATAAAGTAGAATAGAATAGAGAAGTAGAGTAGAGAAAATGGCTAAAGTTTAAAATACTTTAGTCATTTTTCTTTTTATTCCTCTATTTAGTTAATCGTAAAGTTTTACAATGTTGCATTTACTAATTAAACTTAGTGGAATGTAGAATGGGTGGTAAGAAATCATTTGATAAAAAGAATTTTTGTAAATTCGCATAATATTGATTTTTTAATGAGAATATTTTTAAAAGAGAATATATATAAAACTTTTCTTTTTCTAATTATAACAATATTCTTATCCTTTTTTGTTTTAGGTTGTTCTAATCGGGATAAAGAGTATGACGAAGAGGTAGAAAAAGTAAAGAGAGAGTTGGATGTTAGTACATTAGAGGCGTATAAGGCTGTTCCATTGGATGCAGTTGCTGTATTAGATTTTGAGAGCCTGACAGATATTACCCCTTTAATAAAAGATACATCTAATTTTGCTTATGGATTATTAGACCCATCTTCTCCGATTGTTCATTTGCAAAGTAAAATCTTGGATAATAGCCTTTTTAAAGATGCTCATTCTCTTTTTGTTTTATTGTATTCATCAAAAAATGAGGTCTCATTGCTTCAGATATTAGATCTCTCCAAAGATTCATTATTTGCTCAAAGTTTTATAAATAGTTTAGATAGTCAACCTCATACCAAAAGATACTATAATGGGGTAGAAATAAAGAATTTCTCTAATAGGTTATCTATTGCCAAAAGAGATAATCTTATATTAGCGAGTACATCGGGAATATCTATAGAAAATGCATTACGACACTTATTAAGCTCAACTTCGCTACTATCAAATAATGAATTCTATACTATATTGAGAGACTGTGGAGGAGTTGGTCATATTTATTTAAATCATAAGCAGATAGGTAAACTATTCTCTGGAATGGTTACACGAGGTTTTTTGAAATATTCAGATTTTGTCCTAAGATATGCAACTTGGAGTGCATTAGAGATGAATCTTAAACACAAAAATTTATTATTGTTTGAAGGTGAATCTTTAAATAATTCAGATGCCTCTAATTTCTCAACGATATTTCAGCAATCAAGTATTGAAGAATCTTTTGCAGATCAACTATTACCGGCAAGTACTATTTTTGCCGTATCTATAAATACTTCTAATCTAAAAGATTATGTTAAATCCTACAATTTGTATTTAGATGCGAATAAAAAGAGTAGTATGTTTGCCCCAAAGAAAGAATATGAATGGTTTGTTAAAGAGGGATATACAGAGGTTGTATCTGCTTTGTGTATAATTGGAGGTAAGTATGAATGGATAACTTTTACCAATAAAAGATCCTCAAATTTATTACGCTTTTTAATTGGTGTAAAGAATAAGATAGAGAAGCCGATAATATCAAACTATGAAAACCAAGGTTATATGGCGGCTGTGCTGGGTGATTTATTTTCTTATTGTAGCGAGGAGAGTGTTTGTGATTGGGGCGAGTGGCAAGCAATTGGTTCTCAGAGAGCAATAGCAGAATTGGCAAATGGAAAATTAGTAAAACTTTCTCAATATCTCTCTAAAACGCCCGTTTCTTCATTTTTTTCTGAAAAATATTCTGCGAGGGTAATAGTGAATATTAAAGAGGGAATAGATACAATACAAAATGTTTTACAGAAATATTATCGCGATTGCATATTAAATAGTCTTAAACATAAGAATTTTGAATATGCTACTATTGGGGTAAAAAGGGATAAAAAGAGGGTTATAACATCTGTGGGTTACTATGCCATTAACCTCTCGGAACCTCCTATGATTTATCAACTTGGAGAGGAAGATAATGTAATTTATATAGATAGTACTATTAAAAAGAACTTTGGACCTTTTACTTTAACAGATCCTATATCTTCAGATACCCTATATTTTGAGCAGAGTAAGAAATTTTTATCGGTATCATTATCAAATAATAAAAAGAAAGGACTTTGGGGGCTCCCGATGAAAGATACAATTAAGGGAGTGGCAGAAATGGTAAAACTCTCTGATAATAAAAGTTATGTAGCTTTTATACTTGCAAACAAACTCTATCTTATAAATAAGAAAGGGGCTTATGCAAATGGTTATCCTAAAGAATTAGATGTAAAGGTAGCATTAGGACCTAAGATTGTTAGAGAAGGAAATGATGACAGAATCTTAATTTTAGATGAAGATAATGTAATAACTAAATTAGATTTACAAGGAAATAAGATTTCTGATTGGAAAGATATTCATGCAGATGAATTTACACATAATCTCCCAACCAAGGAAATATTCTACGGTAAGGAGTACTATGTATTAAGAACGGTTTTAAGAACAAGAATCTATACTCTTGACGGAGAAGAAATTACTGCCAAAAACACCAAGAAACCAATCTCTAAAGATTCACCTTTAGAAGTTGATAAAGATGATTTTATCAAAGTGATGGGTTTAGATGGTAAGGAGTTTCTTTTTAATTTAAAAAGTGGTAAAATAAAGAGATTGTAAAATGAAAAATTTTTTAAGACTACTTAATTATGCACGCCCATTTCACAGATTTTGGCCTGGATTTTTAGTATTGTCTGTTTTCTCGGTAATTTTTGGTGTTGTAAATTTTGCACTATTAGATCCACTATTAACAATGCTTTTTGAAACACCGGAAAAAGAGTATGTTACGGAGCAGTTGGAACAACTTTCTCAAACTATTAAAGATTTCACTTTTTCTGTAGATTATTTTAAGGCACTCTTTAATTTTGCACTCTATAAAATGTTTATAAGTGGTGGGGCTTTAAAGTCACTATTGTTTGTATGTGTCGTTTTTGTCACCTCAAGTTTTTTCTCTAACGCATCGCGATACATTTCTCAAACAATATTGGTGCGAATGAGAACTCATATAATGAAAAATATCCGTAGAGATTTGTTTAAAAAAATCTCTACAATGGATGTTGAGTTTTATCACCATCAGCAGAAAGGAGATATTTTGAGCCGTGTATCTAATGATGTTACAGAGGTGCAGAATGGAATAGCAGATTCATTCCCGATACTATTTAGGGAGCCTCTCCTTGTTATAGGTTTCTTGTCGGCATGTTTTTTTATCTCTGCAAAACTTACTTTAGTAACACTTATAACTATACCAGTTTCTGCATTGGTAATAGGAGGCATAGCTAAAAAACTAAAAGCAAAAGCGGCTGTAACCCAAGGTCTATTAGGAAAAATTATTTCTCATTTTGATGAGGCGATCTCTGGCATAAGGATAATCAAAGCATTTAATGGAGAAGAGTATGTTCAGTCTAAGTTTGAAAAGGCAAACGAAGAACATAAGAAAAATAGTAGGAAGATGTATTTTAAACATGTTTTATCCCATCCTTTGTCTGAATTTTTAGGGATAACTATTGCGGCGGCTGTCCTTTTATATGGAGGATGGTTGCAGATACATGGTAAACTCGGAATGTCTATGGCTCTCTTTTCTACCTATGTGTTAATGTATTGGAGAGTTTTAGAGCCGGCAAAAAATATAGCGAACGCTTATGCAAGTATTCAGAGGGGTTTGGTAAGTGGTGAGAGGCTATTTAAAATTTTAGATGCAGAAAATAAAATAAAAGAAAGTGATAATTGTACGGAATTAAAAGAGTTTACAAACTCTATTGAGTATAAAAATGTGTGGTTTGAATATAATTCTCAAACACCTGTGTTAAAAGATATTTCTGTTAAAATCTCTAAAGGTGAAATGGTTGCATTAGTTGGACCAAGTGGGGCAGGAAAATCTACATTTGCCGATTTACTTCCTCGCTTTTATGATGTAACTAAAGGGGCTATATTTATAGATGGAGTAGATATTAGAGACTACTCGTTACACTCTCTTTTATCTATAATGGGAATAGTTACCCAAGAGTCTATATTGTTCAATGATACTGTATATAACAATATAACTTTTGGGTTGAAAGATGTATCAAAAGAGAGGGTAATTGAGGCTGCAAAAGTGGCTAATGCATTAGATTTTATAGAGAGTTTACCTTTTGGTTTTGATACAAATATAGGTGATAGAGGAGAAAACTTAAGTGGTGGGCAGAGGCAGAGAATTGCTATCGCGAGAGCAGTATTAAAGAATCCACCAATATTAATATTGGACGAGGCAACATCTGCTTTAGACACTCAAAGTGAAAAACTTGTCCAAGATGCATTGTTTAAACTGATGAAAAATAGAACATCTATTGTAATAGCACATAGATTATCTACAATAAAGAATGCAGATAAAATATTGGTTCTTAGAGATGGGGAGATAGTGGAACAAGGGAAACATACAGAATTAATCTCTAAGAATGGTGTCTATGCGAAACTTTCAGAGTTACAGGTAATGAAATAGTTGGTAATTAAATATAACATAAATATATAGAGAGAATAATGAGAGAAAATGTATTGGACTATAAGTTAGAAGATTTAAATAAAATTCTTCAACAAAGTTTTAGTGAAAATTGGAATCGCCCTGCTTTGTCGGATTACAAAGGTATTACCCTATATTATAGAGATGTCGCGAGGAAAATTGCTAAAATACACATCATTTTTAAGGAATGTGGCGTTAAAAAAGGTGACACTATTGCTTTGTGTTCAAGGAATCAGGCAAATTGGGCGTTAGTATATTTAGCTACAATTACTTACGGTGCAGTGATTGTCCCTATTTTGCACGAGTTTAAGGCAAGTAATATAGAACATATTGTGAGGCACTCAGAAAGTAAGATATTATTTGCAGGTAGTAATGTATTGGAAGGTTTAACTATTGCAAATATGGAGGGATTACTCTCGGTTTTTTGTGTAGATGATTTTACAGTTGTTTATTCAAAAGATAATAGGGTAAAAGAGACTATAGAGCGTTTAAATGAATTATTTGGAAAGAGTTATCCTAAAACATTTTCTCAAGATTATATAAATTATTATGCCCCTGAGAATGAAGATGAATTGGCGATGATAAACTATACAAGTGGCACAAGTGGATTCTCTAAAGGGGTTATGATACCTTATAGAGCTCTAATGTCCAATGTGTTATTTGCATGGAAAGTGTTACCTCAAGTAACAAACGAGTCTGATGTAGTCTCAATTCTTCCGGCTGCACACATGTATGGAATGATGTTTGAGTTTTTATTTGAAATGACTGTAGGTGCTCATGTCCATTTTCTTACAAGGATACCAAGTCCAAGTATAATACTAAAAGCTTTTGAGGAGATAAAACCAAAGATAATTATCTCTGTTCCACTAATCATAGAGAAAATATATAAGAATCGCCTTCAACCATTTTTAAGTAAGCCCGGAGTTAGATTTTTACTCCGCTTACCAATGATAGACAAAAAGGTAAAAGGGCAAATAAATGACACATTAACAGCATCTTTCGGAGGTAATTTTGAAGAAGTTATAATAGGTGGCGCTCCATTTAATAAAGATGCTGATGCATTTTTCCACTCTATGGGATTTAGATATACAATAGGGTATGGTATGACAGAGTGTGCTCCTATTATATCTTATGCCCATTGGAATGAAGCAAGGGTTGGCTCTTGTGGATATTCTGCACCAAGAATGGAGATAAGGATAGATTCAAAAAAACCTACCGAAGTACCCGGTGAGATTCAAGTAAAAGGGGCAAACACTATGCTTGGTTATTTTAAAAATGAGCAAGCAACAAAAGAGGCATTTACAGAAGATGGCTGGATGAGGACAGGCGACTTAGGAGTTTTAGATTCAGATGGTTACCTATATATTAAAGGTAGAAGCAAGAGTATGATTTTAGGTCCAAGTGGACAAAATATATATCCTGAGGAAATAGAGAGTTCTATCAACAATATGCCTTATGTTGTAGAGTCTTTGGTTATTGAGGATGAAGGGAAAATAGTAGCTCTTATTTATCCCGATTTTTGTGCTGCATCTGCAGATGGTTTAAATGTAGATATGCTTAATCAAAAAATGAAGGAGAATATAGATATAGTAAATGAAGATATGCCAAACTATAGTAAGATAACAACATTTAAGTTGATGCCTGAAGAGTTTGAGAAGACACCAAAAAGAAGTATTAAGCGTTATATGTACCAGAATTAGAACAATATGGACAAGAAGAGACAATTTGATTTAAGTTATTTAAAAATGGCTGGGATTTGGGCAAAGAATTCTTACAGCCAACGCTTACAAGTTGGAGCATTATTAGTAAAAGACAGAATGATAATATCTGACGGTTATAATGGCACCCCAAGTGGGTTTGAAAATGTTTGTGAGGACGAAAACGGAGTTACAAAACCTTATGTATTACATGCTGAGGCTAATGCAATTACAAAAGTTGCTAAATCTAATAATAGTTCGCAAGGGGCTACCCTTTATATCACTGCATCACCTTGTTTAGAGTGTTCAAAACTAATAATTCAAAGTGGTATAGTTAGAGTAGTTTATCGCGATGAGTATAGAATAGATGACGGTTTAAAACTTTTAAGAAGAGCCGGTATTGAGGTTGAAAGAATTTCGGAAGAAGAGATAGAGAATTATTTCAATAACATATAGAAAGATGAATTCACAATATAATGGGTTAAGTAAAAGGACTTGGATAATTGTAATATCTATATTAGCATTGTTTATTATTCTTAATATTGTAAATAAGTGTAATAACGCAAGATATAATAGAGTTTCAAGAATCCCGATAAGTGTATCAAACTACAATTGGAATAAACTACTTTTTATATTAGATAAGATAGACAAAAATTATGTAGATACATTAGATTATAAAAAACTCTCAGATGATGTCATTACCAAACTTTTACAATCGTTAGATCCCCATTCAATCTATTTGCCTCCACAAGATATGGCACAAGCAGAAGAATCTTTGTCTGGTAATTTTAGTGGGATTGGAGTAGAATTTAATATCCCTAATGATACAGCAGTAATTGTGAATGTTATACCGGGAGGTCCATCTGAAAGAGTTGGTATTCAGAGTGGTGATAGAATAGTTAAAGTTAATGAGACAAATATAGCAGGTGTAAAATTTGAGCAAGATTCCATTATTAAACTTTTAAGAGGTCCTCGTGGCTCAACTGTTGATGTTCAAATTAAAAGAGCAGGGTTAGAAAAACTTGTCCCTTTTACAATAAAAAGAGATATAATCGCCATGAATAGTTTAGATGCAGCGGTTATGATAGACGATAAAATGGGTTATATTAAATTGTCTAAGTTCTCTTTGACAACTTATAATGAGTTCTTAAAAGCTGCCAATAAATTAAAGAAAGAGGGAATGACCACTCTATTGTTAGACCTTAGAGATAATCCTGGTGGATATATGGATCAAGCTTTTTATCTTGCAAGTGAATTCTTAGCTAAAGATGATTTAGTGGTTTATATGGAGGGTGAGCATAGACCAAGAGAAGAGATGAGGGTGGCAACCGACGGGAAATATAAAGACATAAAGTTGTATGTAGCTATAAATGAATCATCTGCTTCAAGTAGCGAAATTGTCGCTGGAGCTATTCAAGATAATGACAGAGGTATAATAGTTGGGAGAAGGTCCTTTGGAAAAGGTTTGGTACAAGAGCAAATGCTTTTTTCAGATGCTTCTGGAATAAGATTAACAGTAGCAAGATTCTATACCCCAAGCGGAAGATGTATTCAAAAACCTTATTCTACAGATTATAGATTTGATATTTTAGAGAGATTTTCGCATGGCGAACTTCTAAATGAAGATAGTATTCGCAAAAATAATACGCTTGAATATAAGACACTTAAAGAGGGTAGAACTGTTTATGGCGGTGGAGGTATTATTCCTGATATATTTGTTCCAATTGATACTGTGGGAGTTACCCCTTTCTTAATAGCAGTTAATAAAAACAGCTTGCAAATGAAATTTAGTTCTGCGTTTGCAGATTCTCATAGAGAACGGCTTACTAAAATTAAGACATTTAAAGAGTTAGAAAGATTGTTTTCAACTGTAAATATCGGAAAAGAGTTTTTAAATTTCTCTGCTAAGAGTAATATCATACCTGCAAAAGGGGAGTGGGAGATAAGTGGTAATATAATTGAGCAACAGCTGAAAGGACTAATAGGAAGATACTCCGGAATGGATGATGATGCTTATTACTCTTATATATTAAAAATAGATAATTTAGTAGATAAAATAAAAGAAAACGAGAATAATAAATAATTGTATATGAGCAAGATAATAGGCATTGCAGCTGATCATGCAGGTTTTGAACTTAAAGAATATTTAAAACCATATTTAGAGCAAAAGGGGTATAAAATTAAAGACTATGGGACAAATTCTTCAGAAAGTATGGATTATCCCGATGTAGCTCACCCACTTGCAAAAGGGATAGAATCTCACGATGTAGATTTTGGTATTGCAATATGTGGAAGCGGAAATGGAATCTCTATAACTCTAAATAAACATCAAGGGGTAAGGGCTGCGTTGTGTTGGAATCCAGAATTGGCACAATTAGCAAAACAGCACAATGATGCCAACATTCTTTCACTACCTGCAAGATTTATAACTCACGACCAAGCTATAACAATAGTAGAAGCTTATCTATCAGCCGAATTTGAGGGGGGGAGACATCTAAGAAGGGTAGAGAAAATAGCTGTTAAGTAGAATATATTTAGCAGAAGATGTCCCCATTTATTTTAGAGAACAATAGTATTTTAGAGAGAGATTTCTCTTTTTATCCCGATGGTATTATAATACCAATCGATAAGCCATATCGCTGGAGTAGTACAGATGTAGTACAAAAAATCAAATTTCATTTAAGCCGATACTTTAACCTTAAAAAGATAAAAATAGGTCATGCAGGGACACTTGACCCTTTGGCTACTGGTGTTTTACTCGTTTGTGTTGGAAAGGCTACAAAAATTGCAAACTCTTTGCAAAATGAAAATAAAGAGTATGTTGCACAATTTACTATTGGAGCTACAACTCCATCATACGACAGAGAACATCCTATAGATGAAGTTTTTGAGTATAAGCACATAGAACAATCAGATATAGAGAATACGGTTAATTCTATGATTGGAGAACAAGAGCAAGTCCCACCAATATTTTCAGCCAAATTGATCAATGGTCAGAGGTCTTATATTTATGCAAGACAAGGAGAAAAACTTGATTTAAAGGCAAATAGAATAGTTATTTATAACTCTCAATTGTTATCTATAGATTGGTTAAAAAGTAAAAGTTTAGTATTTGGAGAACCAAGTAATACTCAAATTACAACTCCACCTTATCGGGATAAAGATGGGCATAATAGTTTTGTTGTCCCCAAAAGAAATGGGGCTTTAGAGAGGGGGATAAATAGTAAAGAAATTCCAGTTCATATAACAGAAAATTCTTTGTTGACTCCAGAACAAATATCTGATTTACCGCGAGTTTGTATAAGAATTTCTTGCAGTAAAGGGACATATATTCGCTCTTGTGCAAGAGATTTTGGTTTATCTTTAAAAAGTGGGGCTTATATGTCTGCTTTAATCAGGACAAAAAGTGGAGGTTTTGAACTTAAAAATGCCCTTTCTTTAGATACTTTATTAAAAAAAATATCATCTTCTCAATAAATTTATCTTTTTGATAAAAATTTTCTAATACTATCTGTAACTTTTAATAAAAAACCTCGTATAATTTTCGGTTATCATTTTTTTATTATGAAGTTATCACAATTTAAATTCCCTTTTAGGGCAGATCTTATAGCAAAAGAACCAGCTAAATATAGAGATGAGTGTAAACTAATGGTATTACACAAAAATAGCGGTAAAATAGAGAACAAACTATTTAAAGATATTATAGATTACGCAAAAGAAGGTGACATCTTTGTTCTAAATGATACAAAGGTTTTTCCTGCAAGACTTAGAGGAAATAAAGAGAAGACAGGGGCAGAGATAGAGGTTTCACTATTAAGAGAATTAAACAAAGAGCAGAGATTGTGGGATGTATTAGTTGATCCAGCACGTAAAATTAGAATTGGCAATAAACTCTATTTTGGAGAAGACGATTCTTTAGTTGCGGAGGTTATAGATAATACAACAAGTAGGGGAAGAACCCTTAGGTTTTTATATGATGGGAGTTCTGAAGATTTTAAAGAAACATTATTTAGTGTTGGAGAACTACCAATCCCAAAAGAGATAAGGGAGCACCAAAATGATATAGATTTGGAGCGTTTTAATACAATTTTTGCAAAAAATGAGGGGGCAGTAGCTACACCGGCAGCAGGATTGCATTTTAGTAGAGAACTTTTTAAGAGAATGGAAATTAAGGGGATAGATTACACTTTTATAACATCTCATGTTGGGTTAAGTCATTTTGCTGGGGTTGATGTTGAGGATTTATCAAAACATAAAATGGGCTCCGAAAGGATGATAATCTCAGAAGAATCGGCAGAGATGATAAATAAGGCAAAAGAGCGAGGTAACAGAGTCTTTGCTATAGGTATTACAGTAGCCCGAGCATTAGAAACTCCTGTAACAACTACAGGTAGGGTAAAACCTTTTGATGGTTGGACTAATAAATTTATTTTTCCCCCTTATCAATTTGTCGTTCCCGATGCGTTAGTTTCAAATTTTCATTATCCACTCTCAACAATGCTTATGACTCAGACTGCATTTGGAGATTTCAACAAAGTAATTGCTGCCTATAAACAAGCTGTTCAAGGAAAAGATGCTAAAAATATCTATAAGTTTGGTATATATGGAGATGCAATGTTGATAATATAATTTACGATTATAATAAAATTTATTTTTCATCATAATTTTACTTAATTGAAGAATAAAGTGGTGGTAAGAGATTATCTTACCGCCACTTTGTTTTTTATACTTTATAATGATGATTGAGGAGAGATGGCAGTTATATTGTGCGTTAAGTAATTTAATTTTTTCAAAACACTCTTATATCAGGAGGATTAGAGAAGAATTAACAGATGTAGATACCCTTTTTTCTCTACCCCATACAGCAATCGACGAATTATTTGCAAAAAAGGGATTTGCAAATAAATTATTTGATATAGAATATTTAAAATGGATACGAAGTGAAATAGAATGGTATTTATCTAAAGGGGTACAACTAATTGATATAAATTCTAATAACTATCCTCAAAATTTAAAAGAGTGTATAGATGCCCCCCTATTATTATACTATAGAGGGAATGGAGATCTTACAAATGAAAAAGTGATAAGTATTGTCGGGACAAGGTTGCCAACTCAAGATGGTATTTTATTTTGCAATGAGGTTGTTTCAAACTTCGTAAAGGAAGGGTATGAACCTTTGATAGTGAGCGGATTGGCTATTGGAATAGATCTCGCATCTCATATCGCAGCGATAGAAAATTCTCTCCAAACCTTAGCAGTTTTACCATGTGGAATAGATGAAATATACCCAAGCTCAAATAGAGCTGTAGCGATAAAAATAGTTGAAAATGGAGGTATAATTACAGAGTTCCCTCGAGGTGTTAAACCTCTTAAACATAATTTCTTACAAAGAAATAGAATTATTGCTGGCATCGCTAATGCTTTGGTAGTTATCCAGAGTAGAATAAAAGGTGGTTCTATGAGTACGGTTGAGTATGCAAATTCATATTCAAGAGATATTTTTGCTTTACCCGGTAGAATGAATGATATAAATTTTTATGGTTGTAACTACCTTATATCAAAAAATATAGCTCAGATATATCTTAACTCAACTACAATCCCGAAATCTTTAATGTGGGGTAAATGG
>CAMNNS010000042.1 GCA_946545765.1 uncultured Bacteroidales bacterium
ATTCTAATAGTTTATCTTAAAGCAAATAAGGAGAGTTATAATTTCAAGAAAAATGAACTAACAAAATTAGAGATTAACGGGAGACACGACACCTGCTTTGCATTAAGATGCCCGGTGATAATAGAGGCTATTAGTGCAATTGCTATCGCTGAGCTTATATAAAAAACTCCCCAAAGATAATTCTCTTTGAGGAGTTACAAACTTCTATTAAGAATTTCTAATCTTCCTTATTTTCATTATGTTGTGTATGCTCAGATTCTCTTTTTTTATCTCTACCAAAGCCTCTTCTTTCTCCTCTATCGCCACCCCTTGGAGCCCCTCTTCTCCCCTCAGGGCGAGGTTTTCTTACGGGTTCTACATACCCCTCTGGTTTTGGAAGTAGTGCTTTCATAGACAAACGCATTTTTCCTGTTTTCTCATCTATCTCTAAAAGTTTAACATCTACTTCATCTCCAACATTTAGAATATCTGAAACTTTTTCTGTCTTCTCCCAAGCAAGTTCAGAGATATGAAGAAGTCCCTCTTTACCAGGAAGTATCTCAACAAAAGCACCAAAATCTAATAGAGAAGCCACCTTACCATGATAAACTTGACCAACTTCTGGAACAGTAGTAATCCCTTTTATCCAATTAAATGCACTATCCATACTCTCCTTATTGATACCAAATATATCAACAACTCCAATTGTTGTCCCATCTGGTTGTTTCTCCTCTGTAATTGTAATAGTTGTATTTGTTGTCTTTTGAATCTCTTGAATAACTTTTCCACCTGTTCCTATTACAGCACCTATAAATTCACCTGGTATTCTAAGTTGTACAATTCTTGGTGCATGAGGTTTAAGCTCTTCTCTTGGCTCAGAGATAGTCTTCATCATCTCACCCATTATGTGCAAACGTGCCTCTTTTGCTTGAGCAAGTGCCTTTGCCATAATCTCTTCAGACAAACCATCACATTTAATATCCATTTGAGTAGCTGTGATACCATCTTTGGTCCCTGCCACTTTAAAATCCATATCTCCTAAATGGTCTTCATCGCCGAGAATATCAGATAATATAGCATACTTACCATTTTGTTCTATTAAACCCATAGCTACGCCTGCAACAGGTTTTTTGAATTTAATACCCGAATCCATAAGGGCTAAACAACCAGCACAAACGCTTGCCATAGAAGAAGACCCATTACTCTCTAAAATATCAGATACAACCCTTACAGCATACGGATTATCCTCCCCTACAGGCACCATTGGTTTTAAAGCCCTCATAGCAAGGTTACCATGCCCTATCTCTCTTCTCCCTACTCCTCTTGAAGCCCTTGCATCACCTGTAGAGAATGGTGGGAAATTATAATGTAAAACAAATTGTTCGCTTCCTTGAATAAGAACCTCATCAATTTCTTTCATGTCTAACTTGGTACCAAGAGTTACAGTAGCTAAAGACTGAGTCTCCCCACGAGTAAATATTGCACTACCATGAGCACAAGGGAGATAATCTACTTCACACCAAATAGGGCGAACTTGGGTTGTGTTTCTACCATCTAATCTTACCCCTTCATTAAGAATCATATCTCTCATCGCTTTCTTCTCAACTGCGGCGTAATATCTATTTACCATAAACTCCTTCTCTTCTCTTTCTTCCTCTGGTAAAGTTTGCATAAACTCCTCTTTTAGAGCCTCAAAAGCCTCTGTACGCTCCTGCTTAGATAAAGAACTTTTTGCTATTTTATAACATTTATCATAGCAGAATTTTTGACAAGCCTCTCTAATCTCCTCATCATTAACCTCATGAGAATATTCTCTCTTTTGAGTTTTACCTGCTGCCTCTGTAAGTTCATTGAGAACAGCACAATGTCTCTTTATCTCTTGATGGGCAAACATTATAGCACTCAACATAACATCCTCGCTCACCTCATTCATCTCTCCCTCAACCATCATTATATTTTTATCGGTAGCCCCAACCATCAATTCTAAATCTATCCCTTCCATCTCAGAAAAAGATGGGTTTATTTTAAACTCACCATTTTTCCTAACTACTCTAACTTCTGATAATGGTCCATTAAAAGGTATATCAGTAACAGCCAACGCAGCAGCAGCGGCTAATCCTGCCAACGCATCGGGCTGAGTATCTTTGTCTGCAGAAATAAGATTAACATTAACAAATACAGCAGCATGAAAATCTTCTGGGAATAACGGGCGTAAAGCTCTGTCTATAAGCCTTGCTATCAATATCTCATAATCACTCGGTTTGCCCTCTCTCTTCATAAATCCGCCAGGGAATCTCCCTGCAGAATAAAACTTCTCTTTATAATCTACTTGAAGTGGCAGAAAATCAATATCCTCTTCTGCTTCTTTTGCACAAGTTACAGTGGCAAGAAGCATAGTGCCACCCATTTTTACAACAGCCGAGCCATCTGCCTGCTTGGCTAATTTACCAGTCTCAATTTCTATTATTCTACCATCTGCGAGCTGGATTTCTTTCTTAATTATATTCATAATGTCATCTATAAATTGCAATACAAAAAACGGTCTGCAAACCACAGACCGCTAAAAGAGCAGACTACCAAATGTTTAAAGGCCGTCCCGACATTAGTTGTTCAACTTGTCCACGAACATTTTCTAAAACTTTTTCGTCTGTTATATTATTAAGTACTTTGTCTATTAAATCCACTATGTGCCTTATATCGTTCTCTTTTAATCCTCTTGTTGTTACAGCAGGTGTACCAATTCTTATTCCCGATGTTTGGAAAGGTGAGCGGTTATCAAAAGGAACCATATTTTTATTAACAGTAATATCTGCCTGCACAAGGGTATTCTCAACTAACTTACCTGTTAAATCTGGGAACTTTGTCCTAAGGTCTATAAGCATCATGTGATTATCTGTACCACCGCTAACCACTTTGTAACCTCGTGCCAAAAATTCTTCTGCCATCACCTGAGCATTTGTCCTAACTTGCTCTACATAAGTTTTAAATTCTGGTTGTAGAGCCTCAAAGAATGCTACAGCTTTTGCCGCAATACAATGCTCAAGAGGACCACCTTGTATCCCAGGGAATACAGAAGAATTGAGTACAGCACTCATCATTTTGGTCTCTCCCTTAGGGGTCTTTAAGCCCCAAGGATTCTCAAAATCTTTACCCATAAGGATTATACCACCTCTTGGACCTCTTAATGTCTTATGTGTTGTAGAGGTTACGATATGAGCATATTTAACTGGATTTTTCAAAAGACCTTTTGCTATAAGACCTGCAGGATGAGCCATATCTACCCAAAATATAGCACCAACCTTATCAGCTATTGAACGCATTCTCTCCCAATCCCACTCTCTTGAATATGCAGAAGCTCCACCAATGATTAGTTTAGGTTTAGTCTCTATCGCTTTCTTCTCCATATCGTCATAATCTACAAGTCCTGTCTCCTCGTTAAGCCCATATGCTACAGCTTTATACATCTTTCCCGATATGTTTACAGGAGAACCATGTGTAAGGTGACCACCCATATCTAAGTTTAGACCCATAAAGGTCTCACCAGGGTTAATACAAGCCATCATAACTGCCATATTTGCCTGTGCTCCCGAGTGTGGCTGAACATTAGCATATTCTGCCTCAAAAAGCTCGCAAATACGATCAATCGCAACTTTCTCTATCTTATCAACCTCCTGACATCCACCATAATACCTATGACCGGGATAACCTTCTGCATACTTATTGGTACAAACAGAACCCAACGCTTCCAAAACTTGTTTACTAACAAAGTTCTCAGAAGCAATTAGTTCCACACCACGGGTCTGGCGATTCTCCTCTCTTTTTATCAACTCTAAAATCTCTAAATCTTGTTTCATATTAATAATTCTTTTTATTGTTCTAAAAAATAGGCCACAAAGATAGAAAAATATAGATTAAATCCAAACACAGAAAGTTCAATCTACAAATTTTAAGATGAACCCATTTAGTGATACACATTTGTGCTATAATTGTCACTTAATAACAAATAGTGACAGAAACTTGTAAATAATAATTTGTAGCTTTGCACGAAATATTTAAAAGAAACCTCTTAAAATATGAGTAATAGAAAACTACTAAATAGCGAATTGGGGAGAATGAGCATTGAGGAGTTTAAATTAGCTCCAAGAATCCCGATTGTAGTTGTTTTAGATAATGTAAGAAGCCAATTTAATATTGGAGCCGCTTTTAGAAGTGCAGATGCATTTGCCACTCAAAAAGTTATTTTATGTGGGATTTGTGCACAGCCTCCAACAGCAGAAATCCATAAATCTGCTTTAGGAGCAGAACTCTCTATAGATTGGGAATATTTTGAAAAAACAGAAGATGCCATTATCAATTTAAGAAACGAGGGATATACAATTGTAAGTATAGAGCAGGCAGAAAATGCTATTATGTTAAACCAATTTAGCAAAAAAGAAAACTCTTTTTTCCCAAATAAAAAGTATGCCCTTATATTTGGTAATGAAGTACACGGAGTAGAACAAAATGTGGTAAATTTATCTGATATAGTTATTGAAATACCCCAAAGAGGAACTAAACATTCTATCAATGTGAGTGTTAGCATAGGTGTTGTGTTATGGGAATTTTTTAAAAACTATATGCAATGTGATTCCTAAACTCTTCTAATGTTGTAGTGTAATGGTTTTTGAATTTAAATGTTCTATCTTTGCGAGATAATTTATAAATTATATTAGTATGAGACTAAATAACAGAAGAATAAGCAGTAATGTTGAGGACCGCCGTGGTATGAAAGGGGGAGCTAAAGCTGGAATGGGTATAGGTGGTCTTATAATTATTGGATTACTTACCTGGATTTTAGGGGGCAATCCTTTAAGTGTTATAAGTGAATCTGGCTCAGATATTATGGGGAGTATCTCACCTTCTGGAAGTTCATATACCCCCACACAAGAGGAGGAACAACTTGCTGAGTTTTCTAAGAAGATACTTGCAGGGACAGAAGATGTATGGAGTTCTATTTTTGAGCAAATGGGTAAAATTTATGAACCTCCAACTTTAGTGTTATTTACAAATAGTGTACAAAGTGGTTGTGGGGGTGCTACCTCTTCAGTTGGGCCATTTTACTGCTCTGCCGATAAAAAGCTATACATAGATTTATCATTCTTTAGTCAAATGAAGCAACAACTTGGTGCAGATGGTGATTTTGCTTATGCTTATGTTATTGCTCACGAAGTAGGGCATCATGTGGAGAATCTTTTAGGAACATTAGAACAGGTACATAAAAAAATGGCTCAATCTGATAAAGTTACAGCAAATAAGTTAAGTGTAAGATTAGAACTTCAAGCAGATTTTTATGCTGGTATATGGGGGCACTATGATAACAAAATGTTTGGTTCTTTAGAACCTGGAGACATAGAAGAGGCAATAAAGTGTTCAGAGGTTATAGGTGATGACTATCTACAAAAGAAAGCACAAGGTTATGCTGTTCCCGATTCTTTTACTCATGGCACCTCTAAACAGAGGATGAAATGGCTGTTATTAGGATTACGCACTGGAGATATAAGTAAAGGAAATACTTTTCGGTACTCCGATTCTGAATTATAATTCAATAATTAGTTATGGAGTTGGTCTCACTTAATATTATTTTAGTTAAAAACTTGTTAAGTTTTTTTAAACTTTGATTGAAGTTTTAAATTTTCCTATATCTTTGGGGGCGATATTCACAAATGTGTATCTCGAACACATATAAAACACAAACGTAAAAATGAAAGCAAAAAAAGAAAAATTAGAGTACCTATCTCCTATGATACTAACAGAGTATCATAATGTATATAATTGGGTTATAGCCTCTTCTCATGAAGGTCTTGACGATGGAGACGATATTTTTGGCTCTTCTAAAGGAGATTCTCATGAGGACCTATATGATGATGGAGATTTATTTTAACTGATTACTTAGCAATTGATACCGATAAGAAATATGAAATAATACAATACAAACAGATATGAAAAAGAAATTCTTACTTGTTATAGTTTTATTTGGTTTTATTTTTATCTCGTGTAACAAAGAGGATCAGAATGGTAAAATAGAACCTTCTAATACAACATTCACTTTAAGATGTAAGACAGAACAAGCTTCGGAAGAGAGCAAAACTACAATAGCTGGTACAGACCTTAAAAGTATTCACTGGTCGCCAAATGAAGTGATAAGAGTCTTTATGGTGGATGCGACTACTCAGTGGACTGCATATAAATTTGTTTCGACAAATACAGTACCATCTGCCGACGCTGAATTTGAATATAGTGGGAGACCCCTTACAGGGAACTATGAACCACCATTATATGCACTATATCCATATAATTCAGAAACTGATCCAAGTTTACAGCAAACAAGTGCTACTAATGTAAATATTCGTAATGTACAATTTAAGAGTATTCAACGTGCAAAAGAAAATAGTTTTGATGATAGCCTATTTATTAGTGTTGGAAAACTAACAAATAAAGAAGATGGTATAATTCAATTTAAAAATGTATGCTCGGGGCTTTATTTTACAGTAACACACGATGATGTATATTCTGTAAATTTAGAAGGTAAATCTTCTACCAATAACAGTTATTTAGCTGCAGAGACAATTCAAATATCTCTCAACAACACCGATATTCCTGAAGTAACGCAATTTACAAACGGTACAAACAAAATTACTATTTACCCTCCTGTGGGTGAGACATATTTTAAGAAAAATACACGCTATTACATAGTTACGCTACCTGGGACATTTGATAAAGGAATAACTCTGACAGCTAATACTCCGAATGGTTATTATTCTCGTGGAACCCAGAATAAAGTAGTTTTTGTACGCTCAAAAATGAATAAAGCTTTAGAATTTGATAAAAACTTAACGATTAAAGATTACACATACCAAGATTTATCAACTAAGGATATTTACGGAAATACCATAGGAAGAACTACTGCTAATTGTTATATAATTAAAGAACCTGGTCATTATCAATTCCCTGTTGTTTTCGGTAATGCACTTAAAAATGGAGCAAATAATACGACTGCATATAGGTCAAATATTCAGAGTCAGTACGCATTAGGGAATCTTATAGATGCTGTTGGGCATGCAATCAATAATCCATGGATATCTAAATCACCTACTGGTATATCTACTGCGGGGCATATATGGCAAGATAAACCAGTAAATATGATAGAGCCAAGTTCAATCAAGATAGAAGAAAAATCTAATGGTGAACATTATATTAAATTTGAGGTGCGTGGACCTATTGTAAAAGGTAATTGTGTAATAGGAGTCCTTCCACGGACAGGAACTTTTACTGGATATGCATGGTGTTGGCATATATGGTTTTATGATGGAGACCTTACACCAGTTAATAATTTCTTACCTGTGAATCTTGGGTGGGATGGGGAAGTTCACCCTTACTACGCTTGGGGAAGTCACATCCCTGTGGCTCCTTATCAAGAACCTCCTAGTACTACTGGTATTGAAAGATCCCTAGACAGGAAGCCCTATTATTATTATGGTAGCAATTACCGCCTTATGTCTGGCGAATGGGGCGTAGTGGCTAATGGTGATGGTTTTCATCCTATCACGCACACTATTCAGCGACCAAGGCAGATTAATCTGTACTATTACCACAATACAGGTTACAATAATAGAGCTAACCTCTGGGACATAGATGCACCTGGGCTATTAAGTTCGGGTACGACTCAAGTTCAAAAAACTATTTATGACCCTTCTCCTATAGGATTTAGTGTACCGCCATTTAGAGTTGCTAACCAATTCAAAGCAGGTGGTAATAATGCTCCACTTTACGATGGTGGTTATTATTATGGTTATGCTGCCTATACATTAAACGGTTCTTTTATAAATAATTCTGGTTTAAACTATGCAAGCGTTATGAACGGACAACTACTTTTCCCACTTACTTCTGGCAGAGTATTTAGTAGCGCTTATATTCCTATTGCTGAAAATTATAACATTAATGTATCATTTAACGAAGCTGCTTATTTATGGACAGCTCACTATAGGTACTATAATCAAACCACTCAGGCAGATGGTGTACTCAATAACCAAAGTGGTGACGGTGGTATTTTCTTTAAGTTTCTAAAAACTAATAATTTAGTAGTCCCTTATCATAATTCACCAACCCCTGATTCACATATGGCTGTGCGTCCTGTTGTAGAAGGGAGTACATACCAAAATTAAATGTAAATATTAATCACATTATATCTATTAAAAAAGAGAGCCCGATAAATCGGGCTCTCTTTTTTAATTTTCTATTTATCCTATTTAGGATTACTATTTATTCCCAAATATAATCTTCTGTTTCACATCCATAACCACAAAAATGTAAGTAGTTCTCTTCTTCAGTGCTATCTTGTAAAAATGAGATTGCAGAAACACTGCCAGAAGAAGATGTGTTTATCCTTGGTTGAGTTAATACTCTATGAATTCTATCGTAAAGGAATTTATTATGTGCTTTTTGAGCAGAATTACCTACAGAAGAGCTGTTTTTAAACCTATTATGCAAACTCTCTAATTGAGCATAAACATAAGAACCAATGTCAGAGTTATCTTTCTCTAAAACCACACCTGTACTTACAGATCTACCACCTACATTCATAGTTCTCACATTTGCCCCTGTATATAGGTCGCAAAGAATTTGCACATAAATTTTTTGCAATTGTCTCTGATATGCCGCATCTGCCTGATTTGCAGCTGTTGGGGCAAATATGATTGCATTAAGGTCTGTAAATAAGTTATCAATTGTATATGAACTTGCTGTTCCGTTTAGCAATTCCCCATTATACAGGTTATTTAAAACCCTATAATTAACAATGTTATTAAGTACTGTCCTCTGCACATTTCCTAACACTGTTGCTGGTGTTCTTGATGTCTTTTTAAACACCTCATCTGCAAGCAACCATTTTGGTGTATTAAACAAATTCTTCTTCAAGAAAGCCATTGCCTCTTTCTGTCTCTCTTTTTCTACATATTTTCTTACATCTCCTGCCTCATCGGTAAATTTTACTTCGGAATAAACACCACCTATCCACTTAGCTACATGATTCACATATCTTTGATATTGAGAAACTATCTGAGAATATAAAGCGTTGTAATCTTCATATTGTTCATTTGGTGTTTTGGTCCACTTAGCAAAATTATTCATTATATATTTTAGATTCTGAATACCAATCTCATTACTCTTCATTTGATTAACACCAAGATCTTCTGACTGATGGCGTGGGTCACTCGGGTCGCTCTCTGTACCAAATTTATACAAATCATTTTTAATCTTTTCTGCCACAAGATTTCTCAAATATGGCACTTCATCTTCTGCACTCTTAAATTGTGGATAGTATCTGTATCCCCACTCTATTGCCCATTTATCATAAGGACCTATACAAGGGAATAATAGTTCTTGCGGTATATTATCACCTTCCTGTGCTAAATAATTAAATCTCGCATAATCCATAATAGAAGTTGCGTGACCATATTTCTTTAAGAAATTTACATTCTTAAGATTTTCAACTGTATAAACAGAAGCTGTACTACCTGCAAAATTATGTCTTAAACCAAGGGTATGACCAACCTCATGAGAAGAGACAAATCTAATCAATTGCCCCATTAACTCGGTAGGAATATCCATTGTTCTTGCCATTGGATCAGAAGGAGAACATTGAATTATATACCAATTTCTCAAAAGCCCCATAACATTATGATACCAATTTATATGCGTCTCTATTATCTCGCCACTTCTTGGGTCTGATACATGAGGCCCACTTGCATTCTCAATATCTGAAGGTTTATAAACTATCGCTGAGTGAGTTGCATCTTCTAAAGACCATGTAGAATCTTGCTCAAATGTAGGAGCCATCTCTGCTCTAATTGCATTCTTGAATCCTGCTGCCTCAAAAGCAGGTTGCCAATCATTTACACCTAAAATTAGATAAGGTACCCACTCTTTTGGTGTAGAAGGGTCTATATATATCACGATAGGCTTCTGAGGTTCAACAAGTTCTCCCCTCTTATACTTCTCCATATCCTCGGGCTTTGGTTCCAATCTCCACCTTGCAATCATACTTGTCCTCTTTACTTTTTGAGGATCTCTGTCAAAATCTATAAAGCCATGAACAAAATAACCAACTCTCGGATCTTGATACCTTGGCTTCATAGGCTCTTTTGGTAACAGCACCAATGAGGTGTTAAATTCATAGGTAGCACTTGTCCCATCCTCTTTTCCATAGGTAATTACAGCTTTCATCTCTGTATTTATCGGGAAAGTTTTAATACCGCTAATATAAGAGCGATCTTTCTGGAAATTTTGTAATCCAAATGTTCTTTTGTGAGACCTACCAAAATACAATATTGGAGAATCTGATAATAAGAAATTTGTAACATCTATTACATTATCTCCGGAAGATTTTTGGTTTGCTACAATATCAAAAGATGCCAAAAGTGCATTGGTATTAGATTTTTTAACATTCTCTTTTAAAGGACCTTCTGCTTTCTCTCTTAATAATACTCTCTCTATAAAGATTTTATTTGATGGACCTTTGGCAAATCTTATCATAGCTTGAGATATCTGATCTCCTGCATATCCACTAAAACCGCTTCTACTACCCTCAGCAGATTTTGATATTCTTGAAACCATCAAAATATCTCTCCCTATCAAAGAATCATTAACATTAAGATACCATTTTTCATCTTGTTCATAAACGGTTGTAAAACCCTTCATTACTTTAGCATCTTTCTTGACAAACTTATCCAAAGACTCAGGTCCTTTCTTTTTTGCTTCTGGTTTTTGAGTTGGAAGTACCTGACCTTGAGTTGCCCCCTTTTGGGCAGCTTCTACTTTAGCTTTTTCTGCTTTTTTTCTCTCTTTTCTGCTTTGAGCATAAAGATCTGCATTTAGGGTAGTTGTAAATAGTAATGCTAATACAACTACATAAGAAGTAAATTTAATTTTTTTCATATAGATTTTGTAAAAGTTCTCTTTTTCAAATTCCACCACCTTTGCAGAGAATATTTGTGGGTATTACAAATATCGCATTTTCTAAACAAATAACAAAAAGTTACAATTTAATCTGAAAGTACACATCAGGCACTCTTTTTTCTTAACCTTGCAAGATTTCTCAGCTTTTCTTTGTATAAAGGCAGTCTGGGGAATTGAAGGAAAATAGGGTTACGAATTGGAGACCGTACTCAATTCCACATTCTGTTATAAACTGCATCAAAGAACACCCGACGCTGAGCCAGCAACCATTTATGACTTATCATCGGGTGCAGAGGTAATCATTCCTTTTGAATTAGCCAAATCTATTCACATCTTTTTATTCTGAGCTTGCTCAACGCTCTTGAACTGACTGCGGCATCTTTTGTGGCACCTGCCAGAAAAGTGCGTATTAGGCTACGTCCTATTACTCAATATCTGTGATGTATCGCACACATTGGCTACATTTACATTAGTTTTCTCAACTCCTCTGGTTCAGGAAGTATACCTTGGTATTCCTTG
>CAMNNS010000043.1 GCA_946545765.1 uncultured Bacteroidales bacterium
TAATTTTCCTACTTTTGTTTAAAACTAACTCATTATAATCTATATATAAGAGAAAATCTAAACTACTATATCTTGTTTTTAACGAATAGTCTTGCCTATACTTTAATTCTAATTCGGGTGGAATAACTACCACTTTTTTCCCTTGTGGAGCATTCTTAACAGAGACAGGAACATTTATCGAATTCTCAAAATACCTTCCAACTCTCTGAGAATAATAAACTTCTCTATTTGAGAACTGAATACCATCTATTTGTTTAATCTGGGTAGTACCTTGAATATCTTTAGATACATTACTTCTAAATATTGTCTCCGTTACAACTGTATCTACCCCATTTAAAAGAGACTGTTCACCATGTATCTCTATAGAATCAGGCCTTAAATGTAACGCCTCAAATTGCATATACTGCTCTTTGTATGTGATAGAATGTTTTGCTTTAATTGGCACCTTTTTATTTATCGCGACAGGGAATGTAAAAAATAGTGTATCTGTCTCAATTCCACTAAGATTAACCCTTGTTCTCAACACCTCTTTTATATCTCCACTTATATAACTTGTTAATAGATAATACTCCTCACTATCTTCAACACTTTTAATAAGATTAGCCTTATCTACATTTAGCTCTATTATATTTGAATTGTTGCGGGTTAAATATCTTTGACGCAACAAATCAAAACCAGAAGATGCTCCACTTATAATCAGCACATTATCAGATGTAGAATTAAACACATGTCCTGGCAGCTCTGTAGTAATCTTTACTTTAAAATGAAAAAAAGAGTTATAGTTCAGAGAGAGTTTTAATATACCCCAAACTATAAAAGCTAAAACGAGGGAGACTATTAGAATCAACCAGTCTCCCCCTATTCTTCTATAAAACTTTTTATTTAAATCGTTTAAAAACAATACTATTTAGGTTGTTGAATGTCTGTAGTATCTTTTACAATAGAACCTTTATCAACTTTAATTTTGAAATCCTTATCAACAATTAATAGTATATATCTCTCAGCCACTTCATCTACAATCCCATAAATTCCCCCTGCAGTTATAACTTTATCTCCTCTCTTTAAATGATTTCTGAATTGAGCTAACTCTTTTTGTCTCTTTTGTTGAGGTCTAATCATTAGAAAATACATAATTGCAAAAACTGCAACCATCATAAAAATTAAAGAAAGACCACCTCCCTGTGCAGGCGTAGCCTCTTGTAATAAAACCAATAATTTCATATATTTTAAATTTATAATTAATATTTAGAATCTGTCAACATCCCTGTTAAGCCTTTTGGAGATTTTTTAATCTTATTATCCTGCTCCAAAGCTCTAAAAATTTTATTTAGTACTCCATTTACAAAAGTATGACTTGTTGTTGTACTATAATATTTTGTAATCTCAACATATTCGTTAATTGTTGATTTAGGGGGAATATCTTCAAAGCGTAAAACCTCAGCCAATCCCATCGAGATAATAATTATATCTGACATAACTAATCTCTCTAATTCCCAATTATTTAAATAGCTATTGATAATCTCTGTGAAATCATCATAATCTTGCAACACTGCAGAAAGAAGGGATACTCCAAAAATCTCATTCTTTTCATTACCATTTGCCATTTTTAAAATAATCCTACCCTCCTCAGAGAATTTTGTATTATCATTTAAAAAATACTCTACACAATATTCAAAATCTTCTCTCCACCAGATAGAACGCTCTTCAAGTAATTCAATTAGTGGTTCATAATCTATAATTATATCGCGATAAAATTTATCAAATAGAGCAATAGAATCATTTAAAGAAGGTTGTGATATTTTTGTGTAATCGGCAAAAATATCAGAGTCTAATAGTGTAGTATATAGCTGTTTTAAAGCAGATTCATAAAAATTATCCCAAATAAACCCTTGATCTACAGACTTGGACAAAAATTCTCTGTTTGTACTTAAAGATTTTATATACGGGCTGCTGATATAGCAATTATGTTTATTTATCTCTTTAATAGATGGGTTAAACATTTGGTTTAACAGATCTATTTTATTTAAAGCCAATTTTTCTAAAGCCAAAGGAAGAGTTTGTACCATACAATACAATTCTTTAGTCTTTTGAAAAGATTGTTCAAGCTCATTTTTAGCAGATTGCACATCAAAGTTGTTTGTCGAAACTCTACTAAAAAGTTCCTTAAAAGCTTTTATTCTTATGAGTCTCCTATTCAGCATCTCAAAACAAATATAATATTTTACAAAGATAATTCATTAGCATTGAAAAAAATATTATCTTTGTAAAAATTTTTTTAACAATTGAATATTATGTATCAAGAGGATTTTGATCAAGCAGGAGCACAGGAACATAATGGAGATGATGTATATTCAAAACCTGTGAGAGCCGGAAAAAGAACTTATTTCTTTGATGTAAAGGCAACAAAAAACAACGATTACTATCTGACTATAACAGAAAGCAAGCGAAGAGTTGAAAAAGATGGTCGTTTTACATACGACAAACACAAAATTTTCCTTTACAAAGAAGATTTTGAGAAATTTGCAACAGGATTAGAAGAAGTTGTAAACTTCATTAAAGAAAAATGCCCTGTGCAAGAGAGAGTTTATACAGAACGCCCTACAGAGAGCCAAAACTCTCCTACTAATACAGAGGAGAAACAAGATTATACTAATGTAGATTTTGACAAATTGTAAAATAATTTACACTCTAAAAAGCAAAAGGCATCACACAATGTGATGCCTTTTGCTTTTTAGAGGTACCGAGCAGAATCGAACTGCTGTACGCGGTTTTGCAGACCGTTGCCTAGCCACTCGGCCACGGTACCAAGTGGACTGCAAATATAGAACTTTTTTTTGATTTTTAAATAAATATAATAGATTTTTAATCTACATAAAGGACTAAACCTTTTAGATATTCACCCTCGGGATGGTATATGTTCACGGGGTGGTCGGGTGGTTGAGAGAGACGATGTAATATCTTTACATTCCGCCCCGTAGAAGAGGCGGCAGAAAAAACTGCAAGGGCAAAATCTATCTTACTTACAACCTGAGAACAACTAAATGTAAAAACTATTCCCCCTCTTGCAACTTTATCTATAGCAAGAGCATTCAACTTTTTATAAGCCCTTAAGGCATTATCCTTAGAACTTAAATGTTTAGCAAAAGCTGGAGGATCTACAATAATCAAATCGTATTTTCCTTTAGGTGTATCTTTTAAATAATCTATTGCATCTTGACAATAACAACCGTTGTCATTAGAAGAATAACTGTTTAATTCTAAATTCTTTACAACAGAGTCTATCGCAAAAGAAGAACTATCAACAGAATCAACCCTATTGGCTCCACCTTTAAGTGCGTAAATAGAAAAGCCACCCGTATAACAAAACAAATTAAGGATATTTTTACCTACAGAATATCTCTTTAGCAACTCTCTATTATCTCTCTGATCTAAAAAGAAACCTGTCTTTTGACCTTTCTCCCAATCTATATTGAATTTAGAGCCATTTTCTACAACTATCTTACCCTCTAAATTTGTAAACATTTGTGACTTATACAGATATATATCTTCTCCCTCAAATTGAGCAGAGTATGTGCTTTTATGATAAACTGCAACAAGCGATTCTTTATATATCTCTTTCAGCCCCTCTACAATCATCTCTTGAGATTTAAACATACCAGCGGAGTGTGTTTGAATCACTGCAACACCATTATAAATATCTATTATTAAACCGGGGAGTTTATCTCCTTCTCCATGAACAAGTCTATAACAATTAGTATCCGAATTATTTATAAGCCCTATCGCGATACGGGCACAATACGCTTCCTTTATCTTCTCTATCCAAAAATTTCTATTTATAACCTCTTCTTTAAAAGAGATTATTCTAACCATAATAGAGCCGAAACTAAAATGGCCAATAGCTAAAAATTCACCTTGTGAAGAGTATATTTTTGTCAATTCACCATTAAAACATTCTCTTGCCTGTTTTTCAGAGGCAATCTTATCTTTTAAAACTTTAGAATCATACAACTTTAATTGCTCGCCACTCTCTGTAATAACTTTATCTACAGCACCAGAGAAGACCCATGGATGAAATCTTTTAATAGATTGTTCTTTCCCTTTTTTTAAGATTGTTTTTAACATTTAGGGTGCCGATTTTCAAATTAATTTTAGATACATCTCTCTACAAACCCAAGCATCTATTGCAGCATATTTAAGTTGTGCTTCAGATAGTTTTGATGACTCCCAATTAGATAATTGTTGAGATTTTGAGACTCTTTTACCCAATATTATCGCCGATAATTTTTTTACACTTTTTTCTTCTATACCAAATGTTTGTGCTATCTCTTGTAGATCTTTAAAACCGCTTGGAGAAAATTTCTTATATTTTTCTAAACCAGTAATATCATCTCTAACGGCAACACCTACTTTTACAATCTTAGGATTTTCTAAAATTGCTTTTAGAGGTTCGGGAAGTCCTATTTGCTGTAATCTGAATATAAATGCTTTATCGGCTCCCGAAAGTTGTAATATAGCCATCTTATTACGTGGTGCTTTAGATATAAAACAAGGTTTTGTCTCTGTATCAAAACCTAATACTTTCTCCTTTTTCAAATACTCTATCGCTGAGTCTAATTCTTTTCCAACGGAATCTATAACAGATATAGTACCGTCAAAATCTATTAGGGCTTTACCTACCAACTCTTCGTTTGATATGGTTGAAGCATATTTCATTCTTATCTTATTTAACTTAATAATAAATAATCTGAGTTTGTTTAGCCTTTAATAACCGCCTTTTATCAATATCTGAACTCGCCGTATTTAGTATTGATTATTAGTTCATTGCCGGGGATGTCATTTTTCTCTACCCTACCAACAACCTGAGCATTAACTCCAAAACTCTTAGATACCTCTATAATGGAATTAGCAACTTTTTCATCTACATAAAACTCCAATCTATGCCCCATATTAAATACTTTGTACATCTCTTTCCATGGTGTATTACTCTCTTTCTGAATAGTCTCAAATAAAATTGGAGTAGAGAAAAGATTATCTTTAACTATTTTAAGATTATCTACAAAGTGTAAAATTTTTGTTTGGGCACCACCTGTACAATGAATCATTCCACATATTTCCTTTCTAAACTTAGAAAGAATCTCCTTAACAATTGGAGCATAAGTTCTTGTAGGAGATAAAACTAATTTTCCAAAAGTTAATCCTGTAGTTGGTTCTATCTCTGTCAAAGATTTTGAACCGCTATAAATTAAATCTTTATCTATTGCGGGATCATAAGTCTCGGGATATTTTTCAGCGATATATTTAGAAAACACATCGTGACGGGCAGAAGTTAAACCATTACTCCCCATTCCGCCATTATAACTATCTTCGTATGAAGAACATCCGTCACTTGCTAAACCAACTATTACATTTCCGGGTTTAATTTTAGAATTATCTATAATATCCTCTTTTCTAATCCTTCCGAATACAGTAGAATCAACAATTATCGTTCTAACCAAATCACCTACATCTGCGGTTTCTCCCCCGGTTGTTTTAATATTGACTCCATACTCAGACATCTTTCTAACAAATTTCTCACTCCCTTCAATTATAGTAGATATAACCTCAGCAGGGATAAGTGTCTTATTTCTTCCTATTGTAGAGCTCAAGAATATATTGTTTGTCAGACCAATACACAATAAATCATCTGTATTCATAACTATTGCATCTTGTGCAATCCCTTCCCAAACACTCAAATCACCAGTCTCTTTCCAATATGCATACGCCAAAGAAGATTTCGTACCTGCCCCATCTGCATGCATAACAGCACACCAATCGGGATTATCATCTTGTACAACTTTACAGAAAGCTTTTGGATAAAGCCCTTTATCAATATTTTTTATCGCTGCATGAACATCCTCTTTAGCAGAAGAGACACCTCGTTGAGCATATCGATCTGAATTCTTATTCTCCATATTATTTTATTGTTCCCGGATAAGCTTTAAGACCCTCTTCTAAACATTTAATAGCGTGCTTAATATCCTCTACTTTAAGAACATAAGCTAAACGAACCTCATTCTTCCCACTACCCTGAGTTGCATAAAAACCTGCCGCAGGAGCAACCATAGTTGTCTCTCCATTATATTCAAATTTTTCTAACATCCATTTTGCAAAATCCTCTGCATCTTCAACTGGAAGACGGGCAATTGTATAGAAAGCACCCATTGGTTTAGGGGTAAATACACCTGGGATATTGTTAAGCATTTCTACCATCACATCCCTTCTATGAATATACTCTGCTTTAACCTCTGCAAAATAGTCAGCTGGAGCATCTAAAGCAGCTTCTGCAGCCATCTGATCTATAACAGGAGAGCATAAACGAGCTTGCCCTAATTTTAGTATCGCAGCTATAACATCTTTATTCTTTGATACAATACAACCTATACGGGCACCACACATACTATATCTCTTAGATACAGAATCTAATAACAATACATTCTGCTCAATTCCTTTAATTTGCATAGCAGAAAAGTGTGGAGCATCTGAATAGCAAAACTCTCTATACACTTCATCAGAAAGAAGATAGATCTCATTTTTCTTAACTATTTCTCCCAATTTTTCCATAGAGGCTTTTGAATAAAGTGTACCTGTTGGATTACCTGGGTTACAAAGTAATATAGCTTTTGTTCGAGGTGTAATATATTTCTCAAATTCCTCAATTGGTGGAACAGCAAAACCGTTATCTATTTTAGTAGAAATCGGAACAAGATTAACACCATATTGAATAGCAAAAGCTCTGTAATTTGTATAGAAAGGTTCCATAACAATTACTTCATCTCCGGGGTTACAGATAGTTATCATCGCAAACATAACTGCCTCACTACCAGATGTTGTAACTATTATATCCTTATAATCTACATCTATATTCAAATTATTATAATATTTTGCCAAACCTTTTCTATACGACTCTAAACCTGCAGAATTTGTATAAGCCAAATTATTCAAGTTTATGTTATGAATTGCATCCATAACACATTTAGGTGAGTCAATATCTGGTTGACCAATATTTAGGTGAAATACTTTAACACCACGTTTTTTTGCTGCATCTGCATAAGGGACCAATTTTCTAATTGGTGATGCAGGTAATTCTATTGCTTTTTGTGAAAGAGTTAACATAACTTACTAATTATCATTTAATTACTAATTTTATATCAATTTTATCGTGCTAATATACTCATTTTTTTACTCCATAGATGCTAAAGAGTACATAAATCCCTCTAAATGTCGTTGTATATCTTTTGTAGGACAAGCATAATTATTCACCAAAATTGCGAATTTAATTAAGCCACTTTTTTGCCCGCCAGTTACATAGCCTGCATAGGTTTTAACACAAGATAAACTTCCACTTTTTGCATGTACTCTATTAGCAATGTTTGGATTAAATTGTTTTGAAGTTAAAACATATTTAAATGTTCCAACTCCCGGATATGGAAAACTCTCTAAATATTTTTCAAAAATCTGATACTTTGATAGTGCATCATAAAATCTTACAAAGAATTTTGGAGAAACATAATTTTCTCTCGATAAGCCACTACCATCGTCTTGAGTGTAACCCCATCTATCTATATTAAGTGAATCCAAAATTTTATTAGCCGTCTCTACTGCTGCCTTATAACTACCCACCCCTGTTGCAATTTTAGCCATTGTTTTAAATAGGGTCTCTGCATAAAAGTTATTGCTAATTTTATTTGTAACATCTACAATTTTATACAATTCAGGAGAATAGGTCTTAACTAAATCTATAATATTCTCTCTTTCTGGTAACTGATCTATACTCATAATTCTATCGCCGACAATAAAACCTTTAGAGATTAAGAACTCTCTAAAAGCCAAACCGCAAGAGAGATATGCAAATTTATTAGAGATAGTTGTTTTTATTGTATCTCTGCCACAAGGGAGACTCCCTGTAAACTTTCCAATGCGGGCTAAATCAGAAGATACATATTCGCTCCAATCCCCACTATCCCTCTCCCCTGTTACCAAATTATTAACATACTCAAAATTAGGTATTTGCGGATAACTTACAATTATCTTAACCTTATCTCCGGGCTTTTTACCAGGCACATATTTAACTTGTTGTATATCTTCATGAAAAGGGAGTCCACTTGGAGCAGTACCATAATAATAGCCTATATTTCCCCATGTCCAAGAAGATGGAATAACCTCCCTCTCTAAAAATGAATCATCTACAATTATATCACCTTCAATTCGCCTGACCCCTTTATCATATAATTCTTTAGCCCATACACCAAATATAGAATCTATAGGAAACGCAATCTCTTCAGAAGAACCCAAAGTTGGGTCACCACCCCCTATTATGTACAAGTTGCCATACAACACATCACCCTTTATCTCACCACTATAAGCAACTTTAGTCTCAAATTTATAATCTGCTCCAAGGTATATTAAAGATAAACCTGTTGTTATAGTCTTTAGGGTAGATGCAGTTAGAAGTGGCATATCGGAGTTCCAATCGGCAATTACCTTTCCATCACCATCTTCTGCGTAAATTGCGACGACGGCATTTTTATAGTTAGGATCTTTTTTAATCACTGATTCTATATACCCTTGAGGGGAAAATTTAGATTTTGGCTGAGATAAACAAAGTCCTGAATAGAAGAGTATTAAAGTAAATAATATAAGTTTTTTCATAATAACTAATTAGTTTATAATTAAACCTAATCTATATATTATAATTGAGGCTATCGATAAAATAAAATCTACATTTGCAAAGGTTTTCCCTTTTGTTAAACAAAAGTATCGCGATAAGAAAATTGAGACAGGAGAGGCTAAAAGGATAAACAGTGGTTCTTGACCCTCTTTATAAAAAACAATAAAAAACAACGCACTGAGCAATAAAAAAACCAATTGATTATTAAATACATAAGCATTCTGTCTCCCTTTTGTCTCTACAGATTTTGATGTTATATAAATAGACTTTACTAAAATAAAAACCAAGATAAATATAAAAAAGAGTGAAGATAATTTAGGAGATATATAGAGAGGATTTATATCTATAGCCTTCTGAAAAAAAACATCAACACTTTCTCGTACCTCATTATATCTAACAAATTTATAGGATATTATAAAAATGAACGGAAGAATAATTCCTACAATAGATTTCAAAAATTTTCTAATTAGTTCATCACTCTCCACAAATAGTATAAATAACAATGAGATTGCTAACCAAATTACTGGTGGATAAAATAGAGAGGCAATTGATATTAAAAAAAAGGCAGTAAATCTCTGATTTATCAAAAAACAAAAATTAGCCCAAAGTAATCCAATTGCAACTATATGTATTGGAGAGAAATAGATAAATCCCGGCTCAACAAAAAGTATTAATGCTATCAATGATGTTCCTAAAAATCTCTCTGCAATCTTTATTCTATAAATACCTGTTACAATGTAAAAAGAGACTATTAAAGAAACAGATAATAGAATACCAAAAAGAATATTTAATAAGGTATAATTTGCATTATAAGAGAAGTCTGAGATAAAATGTTGAACAATTGTAACTCGTTGATTCAACAAATCCTCTCTATAAAATAGAGCAGTAAAGAAGAGGAATAGTGCAGTTACAATTAATAGTATTATATCTCTTTTATTTCTGAATATTGCGCTCATAAAGGGGAGAAAGATAACCTATAATATCTAATCCTATATCTTTTCTAAAAACTTTACCGCTATATGTAATTAGATCTATCGCAGAGTAGATTCTATCCCTCTCTTTTTCTATTACCTCAACATCTGATAAACCTTTTTCTTTCAAACAGTTGGCGGTTATGGCAAAAACTCTTCCCCCATTGGTTACAAGTGTGCCACTGTTTGAAATTTTTGTCCCACAATGAAATAACTTTAAACCCTCATTTTGATTAAATAAATTTGAATTTATGGTAATATTTATACCCTTTTTATACCCCATTGGATAACCCTCAGAGACACAAATAACTGTTAAGCCGTATTTGTCAGATATAAGTAGTTTCTCATTTTTTAACTCCCCTTTAGCACAAGCTATAAGATGTTCTAAAAAATCTGAGTCTATTCTTGTCATCACAACCTCTGTCTCTGGATCGCCCATTCTTACATTATATTCAACGACATATGGGTCTCCGTTACAATTCATTAAACCTATAAAAATAAACCCTTTATATTCTATATTTTCTTTTTTCAAGCCCTCTATTGTAGGGAGAATGATTCTTTCTTTGACTTTTTGTGTAAAATCTTCTGTTACAAATGGAACTGGTGAGATAGCCCCCATACCCCCTGTATTCAACCCTTTATCCCCCTCTCCAATTCTTTTATAATCTTTTGCAGATGGCAATAGTAAATAATTCTCACCATCTGTAAGGATAAAGAAAGAGACCTCTATACCAGATAGATACTCCTCAATCACCACACAATTGCCCGCCTCTCCGAACTTACCATTTAAAATCTCCCTTAGCTCCTTTTTCGCCTCATCTATATCATTTATAATTAACACCCCTTTACCCGCTGCAAGACCATCTGCTTTTAATACATAGGGTGCTTTTAACTGTTCTAAAAATTTATCCCCTTCTTCTATAGTCTCTTTAAAGACAGATTTAAAAGAAGCTGTTGGGATATTATATTTTTGCATAAATTTTTTAGCAAACTCTTTACTCCCCTCTAATGTAGCCCCTTGCGAATCTGGTCCTACAAATAGTATCTCTTTTAACTCATTATTTTTTGAGAAAAAATCTCTTATCCCTTTAACCAATGGCTCTTCGGGACCAACAACCACCATATCTATTTTATTCTCTATACAAACACTTTTAATTGTTTGGAAATCATTTACAGCAACATCGATATTCTGTGCAATTTCTTGTGTCCCAGGGTTACCGGGCAAACAATAGAGATTACTACACTTTGGACTTTGTTTAATTTTCCATGCTAAAGCATGCTCCCTACCACCGCTTCCTATTATTAAAACATTCATATATTTTTAATATTTAAAGTTCTATTTTATTACTCTTTAAACCTAAATTTTTAATAGCCTCCAAAACCAACGGAAGTGCAACAAAAAGATTAGCCGAACATTTTATAGAGTC
>CAMNNS010000044.1 GCA_946545765.1 uncultured Bacteroidales bacterium
AGGCAAAGTATGCCAAGCCTATCGACAAGCCAAAGAAAGGCATCTACTGCGAGGTTGAGTTCTTCGAGACTCACCGCTGCACCGAACTATTCTTCCTTTACTATTTCCGCTACACCTCACGTCCATACAATGATCAAGAACCATTGCTCAAAGACCTGAACCAATGTGTGGAGTATCGGAAGACGATAGAGTTCTTCATCAAGACCAAAGGACTGCACGGTTACTTTGAACGCAATGGTGGCAGTCTCGAAAAAGCTGTGGCTAATGCCGATCGGTCTGTGGATGAAAAGTTGAAGGATGGTAGAGATTATACTTACTCTGAGTTGGGAAGGTTAATGAGAGAACTGAAAGGGTTGGAATGATAACATATTAGATGAAATTAAGTAATGCTATCGGGGTGTAGATTTTTTATCTCTCTAATCGAGTGAAAACACTTAGTGGTATAACTTTGTCAAATTTATCTTTTAAAACCAATTCGCCCGAAGTATAAACCTCCTTTGTCTCTTTGGCATTACTATTAAATCCTAACGCTTTCTTAAGAAGAGTTTCTGCAAGTAGTGCAGAATAACCGTTTGAATATAAGTTGAGTACAACGAATGCATCTTTCTTTGCTACAATTTTTTCACACTCAGAAAGCATTTCAAAAATTAACTCATCTAATTTCCACCTTTCGCCATCGGGACCATGACCATACGCAGGTGGGTCTAAAATAATTCCATTATAAGAGTTCCCCCTCCTTATCTCTCTTTTAACAAATTTTAGGGCATCATCTATTATCCATCTAATGTTATCTAACCCACTATTTGTCATGTTTTCTTTCCCCCAATTAACTACCTGTTTAACAGAATCTACATGTGTCACATCACCACCCGAACATTTTGCCGCAAGTGTAGCCGCACCTGTATAAGCAAAAAGGTTTAAGATTTTAGGAGCAGTATCTATTCTATTTTTTATCTCTTTTGTTTTTGAATAAATCCACTCCCAATTAGGAGCTTGTTCGGGAAAAACTCCAATATGCTTAAAGGCAGTTAGTCCTAATTTTAATTTAAAATATAACTTATCGCGATACGAATCTTCCTCCCCATGACCATGACGCTTTAAACTCCATTCTTGGGCTTTATAATCTTTCCCCTTATACTCAATAAACCAATTATCAGACATTTTTTTTAACCTTTCCCAACTACCGCTCTCTTCTTTACCTGCTTTCCCAAATCCTGCCCCGGGCTTAAAAAATACATGAGCAAGCTTGTCCCACTCTTTATCAGACAAACTTTTACTCCACATTGCTTTAGGTTCAGGCCTTGCAAGATAATACTCTCCAAACCTCTCTAACTTATAGCCATCACCTGAGTCTATTATCTCATAATCTTCCCACTCTAATGGGGCTTCTATTAAAATATGTTTATTTATACTATTCATCTGCTCATCAAAGATAAAAAATAAAAACAAAATGAAGACTCTATTAGCAAACATCGGTTAATTTTGATAAATTTGCTAACGAGTACGACCATAAAAAACTAAATAATAATAGAAACTAAAATATAACTATTTATGCAACAATTTATAGACAACTATAATTTCTCGGGGAAGAGAGTTATTGCAAGGGTAGATTTTAATGTGCCTTTGGATGAAAACTTTAAAGTGACAGATGATACAAGAATAAGAGCCGCAATTCCAACTATAAAAAAGGTGATAGATGGCGGAGGAGCAATTATTTTAATGTCTCATCTCGGAAGACCTAAAGGGGTAACAGACAAGTATTCCCTTAAACACATAATTTACAAAATCGAGGAGTTGTTACAACAAAAAATAGAATTTTGTTCAGATTGTATGAAGGCAAAAGAGCAGGTTGAAAAACTTAAATCTGGAGATGTCCTATTATTAGAGAATCTGAGATTTTATGCAGAAGAAGAGGGTAAACCAAGAGGATTAGCAGAAGATGCAACAGATGAACAAAAGAGTGAGGCAAAAAGTAAAATTAAAGAGAGCCAAAAAACATTCACTCAAACACTTGCATCGTATGCAGATTGTTATATCAACGATGCTTTTGGAACTGCCCATAGAGCCCATGCTTCTACAGCTTTAATAGCCAAGTTCTTCCCAAATGATAAAATGTTTGGATATATTATGGAAGGTGAAATAAAAGCGATAGAAAAAGTTGTTGCTAATCCATCACATCCTGTAACTGCTATAATTGGTGGTTCAAAAGTCTCTTCTAAACTTGGTATTCTGCAAAATCTTATAAATAAAGTAGATAACATGATTATTGGTGGAGGAATGGCTTTTACTTTTATAAAAGCCAAAGGGGGGAATATTGGTAATTCTATCTGCGAAAATGACCAGATTCAAACTGCTTTAGATATCTTAAATCAAGCAGAAAAACTTGGGGTAAAAATATATCTTCCTAAAGAGGTACTTTGCGGAGATAAATTTGATAATAATGCACAAATACAAATATGCAGTACTGATAATATCCCTGATGGATGGCAAGGAATGGATGCTGCCCCAAGCTCTATTAAAGAGTGGGAAGAGGTTATAATGAATTCTAAAACAATTCTTTGGAATGGTCCTGTGGGGGTTTTTGAAATGTCAAATTTTGCAAAAGGGACATTATCTATCGCTGATGCATTAGCAAAAAGTACACAAAACGGCTCATTTACACTTGTTGGTGGAGGAGACTCTGTGGCAGCAGTTAATCAAATGGGATACGCTCAGAAAGTTAGTTATGTATCTACAGGCGGAGGGGCAATGTTAGAATTTTTGGAAGGCAAGGAACTCCCTGGTATAAAAGCCATTAAAGAATAGTTGCGTCTTATTTTAGATTATCTTTCTCCAAATTAATTTACAACGACAACATTCAATCTCTTGTAATGAATTTGGAGAAAGTTTGGTTATTCTAACTTTATACTCAACCGAATCTCCCTCTTTTGGGGAACTGATATAAAATTTTAATTTATCGGGACAATGGCTCTCGGCAACATATACTATCTCAAATCTTTTGATAATATACTCTTTGTGCCACTCCATAGGGAATAGATCCAACACATGTTCTATATATCGAGCACTATTTATATGACCATTAAAATCAACATCGTTATAATATGTGTCAATTACCCTTTTTAATTCTAAATCTTCTGTAATGGCAATTCGGCTGGGCTTTTCAATTGGTGCTGTAATAGATTCTTTTTCACCATCTTGAATAATATATTTTTTTATTAAGCCATCTTTAATATCAAATATATTAACAGGTTCTCTACTATTCATATCCAACATCGCCCAAGTGCTTCTGCCCCACGCTATAATATCTCCATCAGAAAGAGTTACTCTAAAATTTCTATTGGTAAAAAACATTACAGCATTCTCTACCCATGTCTCGATACTATATTTGGAATGTCTTAAAGGCAAGTCTTTTAACTCAACAGCAAATCGCGATAAAACCCAAGTTCTCCCAATTTTATTTAACTGCTCTGTACCCAATTCCCTCTCTGTTGAGTGATTATCTGCGGAACAAAGCATCTGATTAACTAAAAAACTCAAAAAGATTTGTTTCCTAAAATTGCACTGATACTGCTCTGCCACAAAAGGATATTTACCTAATTTTTCCATATACCTAAGTTAATGAAATGACACGTTGTAACATTCTATACCCCACCCTTTTTAGAGGAATATAGTAACCATTTATCTCAACCTAAAAGTTGAGAAAATCAAGATCTTATCATTTTAGATATTATATCAAGAAAAGAAAGTAAATTGCTCAATCGCTATATCTAAACTGTCATTATCTCTTTCTCTTTGATAGAAACCATCTCGTCTATCTTTTTAGTGAAAGAATCTGTATGTTTTTGAATCTGATCTTCTGCATCTTTACAAACATCTTCTGGCAAACCGTCTTTTTTAAATTTCTTATGTGCCTCAACTACATCTCTACGAGCATTTCTTATACTTAACTTTGCATTCTCGCCCGCAGCTTTTGCTTGTTTGCAAAGCTCCTTACGCCTATCCTCTGTTAAAGGGGGAATATTTATTCTAACATTTTCTCCATTATTGATAGGGGTAAATCCTAAATTAGCATCCATAATTGCCTTTACAATAGCAGGAACCATTTTTTTATCCCAAGGCTGAATAACCATACTCTTTGGGTCTGGTGCAGAGACAGATGCAACTTTTGGAATAGCAGTAGGAGTTCCATAATAATCTACCATCACACTATTTAATATAGCGGGGTTAGCTTTTCCTGCTCTAAAGTTCTTTAGTTCGTCTTCTAAGAACATTATTGCACTCTCCATTTTCTCTTTTCCTTGAGCAATGCAATTTTTTGAATCTTGAATTTCCATATTATTTCTCCCTCTAATTTCTTAATACAAATATAGCAAATTATCTACTTTATAATTTGGACAATATATAAGCTTACTTATCGCGATAAGAATTAAGAATATATATATCTATTTTATTAAAGTCTCATCTATAGCCTTTTGCAGCTTTCTAAATTCTTCTTCTGTATAGTCTAAACCCAAATATGAGAGTTTCCCCTCTTTATCTATGACATAATTTCTTGGAATGCCAATTTCTGCAAAAAGATGAAAAATAGTGCTATCTCTATCTAAGGCTACAGCAGGAAATTTCGCCCTGTCTGTTAAAGAATAATTCTTCTTTTTCATCCACTCTTCTATTACAGATGGTTCTTCGCCTCTGTTAATCAATATTGCTACAAAATCTTCTCTATCAGCGTATCTATCAACTATCCCTTTTTTAATAACTTTAAATTCCTCTACACAATAAGGGCACCAGCTCGCCCAAAAGTTTATTAAAACAACTTTACCTTTTAAAGAACTAATTTTAGCCTCTTCACCATTTAGGTAGTTAATGTTAAACTCTGGGACAAATTCGCCAACTCTAACATAGTTTCCGTTAGAATCCAATTGCCTTTCTATTTGTTGTACCGCCTCATCATCAATTTCTACATCTTCTTGAATATTAGCATTATTCCCACATGAAAAAAGAAACAAAACAGCTAATAAAATATTAAAGGTTATAATAATTTTTTTCATCGATAAAATATATATTTAAAATTCTTATTTAATCTATTCCTTTACAATAGTCCCAACTTTTTCCCCCTCCAATATCTTAGACAAATTGGAAGGATTAGCTATATCAAAAACTATAATAGGGAGGGAATTATCTTTACACATAGCAAAAGCGGTCTGATCCATAACTTTAAGATTATCTGCAATAGCCTTGCTAAATGTTAAAGTGTCATATTTTTTTGCAGAAGGATTTTTTACGGGATCTGAGTCATAAACCCCATCTACTTTAGTCCCTTTTAATAACACATCTGCCTCTATCTCACATCCTCTTAAAGCCGCAGCGGAATCTGTTGTAAAAAAAGGATTTCCTGTGCCACCTGTAAATATTGCCACTGTCCCTTTATTAAGAGTTTTTATAACCGATTCTTTAGTATAATAGCGTGCAAATGGTTCCATCTTTACAGCTGTGAAAACCTCAGCATTGGCACCCGCTTCTTTTATGAACATTGCCAAACCAATACCATTGATAACTGTTGCTAACATACCCATTTGGTCTCCTTTAACCCTGTCAAACCCTGCCTCTACCCCAGAAAGACCTCTAAAAATATTACCACCTCCTACAACAATTCCAACTTGTACCCCTTTCTTTACAACAGCGGCAATCTCTTGAGCATAAAGTTTTATCGTTTGAGGATCTAAGCCAACACCCTTACCACCACCCATTGTTTCGCCACTCAATTTTAAAAGTATTCTTCTGTATTTCATAACACTAATATTACTCTTTAATATTTACAAACATCTAAATTAGTTAATAAATTTTAACAAACCAAGATTTTCTTGCTTTACTCAAAAAAGAGATTTATATTTGGGCAATATTTTTTATACAATTATAGCATATAAACTATGGCAAATATATTTAAATCATCAATTGGTAGAAAGCTGATAATGAGTGTCAGCGGACTCTTCTTAATTTTGTTTCTAACTATCCACGGGGTAGTAAATGGTTTATACCTTATATCCGACGATGCTTTTCAGATGGGGTGTGATTTTATGGCTCTCCCAATTGTAACCGTAATGGTACCTGTTTTAGCACTTGGATTTTTAGTTCACATTGTTTACGCCTTTATTCTTCAGTACCAAAACTATAAAGCAAGAGGTAAAGAGAGATATGCAGTATCAACCAAAACAGATTCAGATGGTTGGGCTTCTAAAAATATGTTTATACTTGGACTTTTTGTTATAATTGGGCTTGCTCTTCATTTAACTGATTTTTGGGCAGATATGCAATATAAAGAACTTGTATTGGGAGAGGAGGCAGAAAAGGGCCCACAACTAATTAGAGAGACTTTCTCTAATACTTATGTTTATATATTGTATTTGATTTGGTTTGTTGTTTTATGGTTCCATTTAAATCATGGATTTTGGAGTGCATTCCAATCTATAGGATTTAGTAATGATAAATGGATTACAAGACTTAAAGTTATTGGTATTTGTTTCTCAACAATTTTAGTTTTGATATTTATTGCAGTTGCAACTAAAGGATATCTAGTTACACATTGTTGCTCTGTTTAGATAAATAAATCTCTTATAATACCGTCTGAAACAAATAGTTTTTCGGGCGGTATTTTTATTTTATCTCCATCTTGAACTAAAAGTTTTCTCTCTTTTAATCTCTCTATCGTAATTGCAAAAGAGTGGTTATCTTCCGATTTTGCTTCAAAGACTTTACTGCGTAACATCATTATTTTAGAGAGCGATGCTCCTTGTATCATTCTTAGAGATAACATAATATACTCATTATAAATATCTTTATCGTACAGTTCTTCCTCCTCTATCATTGAATTTCTTTTAATCTTATCTTTCCCAAGACAATTATAATAATCTACATAATCTTTTATGTTAGATCTGTTCCAAAAGCGTTTATTCCCAATAAATGAATGGGCAGAAGGGCCAAAACCAATATAAGGAACGCCACTCCAATAATTAGAATTATGTCTTGAATAAAACCTTTTTTTAGAAAAATTAGACACCTCATACTGCTGATACCCTGCCTCTTGAAGAGTGTCTTGTAAAATTGTATATTGATTATACGAATCTTCTTGAGAAACAATATTATATTTTTCTTCTGCAAAGAGTTTATCTAAAAAAGAGCCGTCGTCTATACTGAGCTGGTATGCAGATATATGCTCGGGTGATAATTCTAAAATTCTATTAAGGTTTTCTCTCCATTCAACAAGTTTTAAAGTAGAAAATCCAAAAATTAAATCTAAAGAGATATTATCAAATCCTACCTCTCTTAAAATTTTAAAAGCTTTTAAAATATCCTCGGAGGTGTGTCTCCTTCTCATCCATGATAGATGCTTATTATTAAAAGATTGCACCCCCATACTAATTCTATTTACACCTCTTTCTTTCAGAGCCGAAGCATACTCCTTGGTTATATCATCGGGATTCACTTCAAAAGTAAACTCAAAAATATCGGGGTCATTACAACTAAACGAATCGGGATAGAAAGAAAAATTATTTTTAATCTCAGAAATTATTTTATCTATCTCAGCGATAGTTAATACCGAGGGCGTTCCGCCACCAAAATACAAACTCTTTACATTGCACTGAGAAGAAAAAAAATTCCTGCGCTCACATATTTCTTTTGTAAGAGCAGGAACCAATTTTTCTCTAAATTTCTTATCTACAGTAGAATAAAAGCCACAATATATACATTTACTCTTGCAAAAAGGGGTATGAACATATATACCTGCCATTAAACTACAAACTTCTTTTTTCTATTTGAGGTATATCTCTGTTGTCCCCATTAGGCCTCTATCTGTATAAGCCTCTACTGTATAAACACCTTTGGTAAAACCAACCCCAGGAACAAAGTAAATACATACCTCCAACTCTTCTCCTTGATAATCTACCTCGCGAGAAGCAGAGCATATAAGTTGTTCATCATCAACAGTAAACAATTCTTGATCTCCTGCAGTCAATAAAATTCCATCAGGTCCTTTTACCCTTACATAAACCTTCATCAAGCCTGTTTTAGCAATAGAGTTTTCTATTAAAGAAATACAGGTCTTTAGCTTTTCTGTCCTTGAAGATCTGTTAGTTTCTTTGTCTCTGCCATTTATCGCGATAACAGTCAACCCCCTACCTCTAATCACAGAACCTTTATCTACCTGCTTACTCAACTCATCTGTAGTAGTTTTAAGTTGGTTATATTTAGTAGCACTCTCTTGTGCCTCTTTCTTTGCTTGAGCAGTCTCCTCTTTAAGGGCTATATTTAATTGATTTAGAGAATCTATCTGAGTTATGTAACTCTTCATAATGGAACGCAATGTCCCTAACTCTTTCTGGTATTTGTTAAGTTGTGTTCTATTTGTAGCCTCAGTTTTTTTAATCTTTTCTATTAACTCGGCAACCTTCTCTCTCTCTACTTGCAATTGGACATTTATTGTGTCGTTTGTAGAAGATAAAGTTGCATACTCTTGCTGAAGTTTTGCTACATCACTAATTAACACATCTTTATCATTCTTGAGATCTGTTTTTTGCCCGATAATATAAACTAATGCACCTGCAAGTAGTAAAACAAAAACTACTAAAATTCCAATAATTGTTTTTAACTTTTTTTCCATAATTATATATCTTTGTTATGGTTAATATTCAAATATAATTATTTTTTATAATATGAATGCACGATATTTTCTTAGAGCTATTAAATATCTTTTATTTGTCTCTATACTCTTATCTATTATTGTACTAATTCTTTTCTACACTTCTGAACATTCCTCAAATATTATGCCTTGGCAACTTTTTGAAGGAAAATATTCGCAGTTAATTATCTTTATCATAGCAATTTCTGCTATCTATCCTATTTTTGGTTATCAGAAAAAAGAGATAATAATAGGCAATAGTCCCGATTTAATAGATGAAATAACTCGTGTAATGAAAAATTACCAATACAATGAGGAGAAGATAGATGGTAATATTGTAACCTACAGACATAGAAGTTTTGTTGTTAAACTTTTTAGACAATTTGAAGACCGAATAACTATCACCTTTAAAGAAGATGGCTTTGCCGATATTGAAGGAATTAGAAAAGATATTGTACGAATTTCCTCAGCCTTAGAGAGAGAACTAAACCAAAGAGGCGAAGGAGAAATTTAAGGAGGTAAAATACCATACCCTTACCCGCCGAAAGATATTTTTTGTCTTGGTTGGCGAAACGACTAAGTATATAATAGATGATGTTATAGAGAAATCCTCTCAATTTGTCTCTTTGTAAGGTATTGAAACCTTACCAAATCCTCGTGGCATTTGACAGGATGAGTATAGCCATCTGCAATTACGAATACATTGTCGGTGACAGAGGAAATAGCACTATAGTTATGGTCAGTAACAATAATACCGTGATCCTTGCTCCGTTCTCTGATAAGTGCTTTTACTTCACCGATATTGACTGGATCTATCAGAGTAAATGGTTCATCCAGAATATAGAACAGGGCATCACTCAGCAATATAAGATAGAGTTCTGCCAAACGTGCTTCCCCGTCCGATAGTTCGTAAATATAAGAATCATAGTAGCGAGAATACTTAGGAACTCTATTTACAAAACTTGAATAACTGACCCCGTACAAATCAAAGGCTCTGTGCAGCTTTATCTTCTTAGGGATCAACCTTCCTTGTGGAAGATATTTGACATACCTGCCAATAATTTTGCGATTCATAGGCTTTTCATCTATACTCACCATTACACTCTCTACTTTCATCCCCCCCATCAGTGCTCGAAACATGCAGGATTTGCCAGTTCCGTTGCGACCAAGGAGACCTGTTACCTTACCTGTCTCAGAAGTAATATAACCTCCCCCTAAGACTGTTTTCTCTCCAAATCTGACAACTACGCTATCCACTAAAAGCTTGTGTTTATCCATAGACCAGAAGTATTATGGTTATAAGAGTAGCAAGAGACAGAAAATCGGCAAGAATAATACTGGTAAGCAGTAGCCTGTACGAAAGTCCCAAGTTGATGTAAAAGAAAATGTCATCCCGATTACGGAACTTCTTAAGAAGAAATAGGGTGATAGCAGTTATTAAACCCTTTATGATGAAAGAATTAACCATAAAAGAGTAAGAAAACCCAACAAATAGTAATCCTACGCACATCAAATTATACACTGCACCAATTAGGAAGACTCCTCTTCCATAGTGATAGGTGAGTAATATGCGGTTCCAAAAGGTCATTCTGCTTCAATTTTAAAAATAGCAGGTTATCTCATCAAAAATCAAGCCTTATTAAGATAACTTGAACATCTTTGTGGAAATATATGTCTTCGCCTAAAAATTATAAATGCAGTTAAAACCAAAGACTTATAAAAAAGAAATGAAAATAGAGAAATGGCACCTATTCGATAATCAATAACTGTCCGTTTCATGGATTGAAAAATTACTCATTTTTCAGCTCTCCTTGCTTATATTTTTCTACCAGAAAGTGATATAGTCATAAGAGTTACGCTCGTCACAAACAGAAACTAATTCACCTAATTTATACTTCTTTAATCCCATAGGCTATTCTTGATTAATGATTTCCCAATGTCCGCCTTTGTCGGGTCCGACGCGACGGATAATGCCTTGAGATTTGAGTTTTTTGAGCTGCCATTTAATACCATCAGACGTTACACAACACTTTTCAGCAAGTTCTTCCTGAGTAATTTCTGGGTAGTTTCTGATTAATTCTATAATTTTCTGGGTAGTTTTCTGGGTAGTTTTCTGGGTAGTTTTCTCCACAGCATCTTCTTTATTCTGTCCAATATCACCTGCATTCTTCAAGTTTACATTGTTCCTTTGGAACGTCACCAAGACACCTCCTTGTGCTGATTCAATGG
>CAMNNS010000045.1 GCA_946545765.1 uncultured Bacteroidales bacterium
AACCAAATCTCCTTTAACTATCTCTAACTCCTCTTTACGGGTAACAAGATTTTTCTTCCCCTCTACTTTTCTCTTTTCTGCTAATTTAGATTCTAACTCCTGATACTCGATTTCTTTAGAAAGAGAATCAAACTCACGATTGTTCTTTACATTATTCCTTTGTTGCTCATATTTTTTAATAGTAGCCTTTGCCGCCTCCATTTCATGCTCTTTCTCAGAGATAAAAGCCTCTATGTCTTTTATCTCTTTTTGTAAAGAAGAAATCTTTGCCTTTAGCCCTACTACTTCATCTTCAAGATCTTGAACTTCAAGAGGTAATTCACCTCTAAGCATATAAATAGCATCAATCTTAGAGTCTGTTTTTTGCAACTTATACAAAAGTTGCAACTTCTGCTCCATATCAGAATCTGAATTTTTAGATATTTGAAGAGAAGCAAATGTCTCGCCGCTCATTGCGGATGATTTTATATTTTTTTTAGTTGCCATAATCAGAAATAATATATTGGTGATTTGTCCACCCTACTCTTTAGGGTTGCAAATTTAGGAAAATTTTTTTTAATTAAACCATCTAATAACTCAATAGCTGGAAATTCACCGTAGTGATGCCCCACATCTATCACCATAAATGTATCGGGAAGATAAAAATTATGATGGGTAACATCGCCTGTTACAAGCACTTGAGCACCTTGAGACAAAGCATCTTTAATTGAACCTTGTCCACTTCCACTACTCACTGCAACCCTTTTAATTTTCCTCTTTAAAGGTTTTGAACTCCTTATATTAGGGGCATTAAAGACTTTTTTAACATTTGCTAAAAAGAGTTCTGGAGAGATTTCTCTACTTAAATTGCCCACCAAACCGAATCCATCTTTATTAAGTACTTTTGGATTTTTAACCCCTAATTTTTTTGCCATTATAGAGTTTAAACCCCCTCGAGCTTTATCTAATGGGGTATGAGAGGAATATATTACAATATCGTTCTTTATTGCCAACATTATAGCCTCGGCTCTCAAATCCCCTTCCAATAAGTTTAGTACAGGGGAATGAACTATCATCGGGTGATGAGTTATAATTATATCACATTTATTTTCTATCGCCTCTTTTACAACATCTAATGTGCAGTTCAACGCTATAAGAGCCTTATTAACAACTTTATCGGGATTACCTATTGTAAAACCACTATTATCCCACTCTGCCTGAGTAGATAAAGGGGCAAAGGTCTCTATAGCATCTGCTAAATCCTTTGCTTTAATCTTTTTAATAACTCTATTTGATTTCATTTAAAAAATATTTCTATCTCACTATTCATCAGGGAAATCAGAAAAAATCTCCTCATCGTTTTCTCCTGAGACCTCCAATAACATCTTTTTTATAGCTCTCAGCTTCATTATCACATCAAGCCTTTTATCTTCTCCTGTAGCATTCTGTTTTAACCTACGGGCTGCCCCATCTAAAGTCATTCCTAAATCTTTTACGAAATGGTGTATTAACTTTAAATTCTCTACATCTTTTGCTGTAAATAGTCTATTCCCTTTTTTATTTCTCACCGGTTTAACAAAGGTTGGGAATTTGTCACTCCAAAAGCGGACTAAAGAGGCATTCTCTCCTATAATTTCAGAAACCTCACTTATGCTATAATAAATTTTTTTTGAATAATTCTCTTCTCCCGACATACTACTTAATTAGAATGTTGCTGGCAAATTTAATAAATAAAAAACTTACCGCGCTTATACATTTGTTTTTTTCCAGAAAAATAACTATATTCGCGATAGTTTAACCCTTAAAAAATAGTATTATGTCGGATCTTTCTGGACTTTTTTTAGCTGTTGAAATTTTTTTTATAGTGGCTCTCATTGCTTCTGTATTTTTTGCTCCTAAATGGATAAAAGAGATTGGTTTAATGGCACTTGTTTTTGCCATATTCTTCTCAGTACAAGGATTTCACATTGTGTTTAGGATTGCAGAAATGAATGGAGAGGAATTAACAAATACAATAAGCCATCCTGTTTTATATGGCGGTTTTAAAGTTATTGTACTCCAACTCTGCTGGGGTTTGGCAGTCTATTTCTTCTCGCTAATTTTACGTATCGCGACAAAGAAAAGAAAATAGTTGTTAATCTAAAGATTGCCCGCTATTCTCAGATATTGTAATTGCTAAATTGTAATTATAGTGATTTATATCTGAAAATAAATAATGTACAGGATTCATATACCTCCCTTTGAAAATAATCTCATAATGAAGATGTGGAGCCAATGACATCCCTGTTGAGCCTATTTTTGCTATAATATCTCCTTGCTTTATTTTAACACCTTTACGAACAATTATCTCTCCGAGATTAGTGTATCTTGTTTTGTAACCATTAAGATGATCAATAGTTAAGACTTTGCCTCGCGATCTATCTTCTCTCAAAGAACTACTCTCTACAACTCCATCTGCAGGGGCAATAACATTTGCACCACTATTTGCAACTATATCTAATCCGTTATGAGCAATTACGCTTTTATAGAAAGGATTAATTTTTTTCCCTTGAGAGGCACCAATTTGATTTATAGAAAATTTCTCTAAAGGAACCTTTGATGGAATGTTTGTCGTACTTGCCCCTAAATAGTCTAAAGCCTGATATATTGTATCTATCATCTTTTTTACTCTATTTGCTCTCTTTATAACATTCTCTAAATCAACCGCATTAGTGTCCTTTGCAAAGTCACTCTCAAGTTCAACAGGATAAGAACCAAAGATAGATTTATAGATTTTTCTATCTCTGTATTCTAAAGAATAAACTGCAGATTGTAACAACTCTAAATCTTCTTCTGCTTTAGTAAGAAACGATTCTAAAGAGTCTGTATTAGATTTTATTTTAGCATTTTCTCCAAAAATTAAAAATTGAGAGAGGGAAAAGTAGTATAAAAAAGATAACAATATACTTGCCGAAAAAAGAAGTATAATTCTCTTAAAAAATTGTTTACCTTTTAATTTAAAACTCATAATCTAATTCCCATTAACCAATCTCTCATATTCGCTCTCAGATAAATTTTTATTAAAATATATAATCGGATTCACCCTTCTATCCATATATATAACCTCATAATGAAGATGAGAACCTGTACTTTTGCCCGAGGTTCCCATTAACCCTATCAGATCTCCCCTTTTAAGATACTGACCAACATGTACCAAAGGTTGTTGCATATGAGCATATCTTGTTTTATATCCAAATCCGTGATTAACAATTACCTCATTCCCATAACCAAAAAAGTTAAAACTAACTTTCTCCACCTTTCCATCTCCTGTAACATAAATCGGTTCCCCTTTTGCTCCTGCTAAATCTATGCCCATATGAACTTTTGCTTCCCCTTCCAATGGATCTGCCCTCACCCCAAAAAGGCTGGAGATTCGTATATGTGAAAGATTTACAGGAGGTATTGATGGTACACAAGAAGCCATATTGTTTATATTTTTTGCTAAAGAAGAGATAGTATCATAGCTCAGCGATTGCAGGTAAACCATACTGAATAATATCTCCTCATTTAATTTTTTGCTTAAATTAAAATTATCTACAATATGCTCTACCGATAATGAATCTCCAATACCAAAGACCTTTCTATAAACATTGTTATCTCTCTCTTTAAGATAAATTAAACTATTATATAATTCTTTCCTTTTATGCTCTACTATCTCCTTTCTTATAAGAGTTCTCTCATACTTTTGCTCGAGCTGAATTCTCTTTGGAGTTTTAAATCCAAAGACTTGAGTATATATCAAAAAATAAAAGATAAAGAGTAAAAGGCTTGCTCCAAAACACTTAAAACAATTAGACCATATTTTTCTGCTATTCCTCTTTTTTTTCATACAATGCAAAAGTAAATAAAAAGTTAAGAAAACAACTTCATCGCTACTGATTTAATATGCTTTCTGTGCACTGGCAAAAATGGTGCAAAACAATTTAGATTCAAGATTATTAAGTTGATATTTTTTATTATCTTTGTTTAGCTATCTATTAAATAATAAACCGTCAAACCTATGGCAAAGGTAATTTGCTTTCTATTTAACATAAAACGAATTTTGTAAAACCTTAAAGATTTTTTAAAATGAAGAAAAACCTTTTTCAAACTGTAATAATTGTTTTTATCCTGCTTTTATGCACCAATCCTCTTATGGCACAGCAAGGTTCTTTTAATCTTGAGAATGAGATTGCTAAAAATGGCAGACCGACTCTTATTATGCTAACCGCCCGTTGGTGTGCCCCTTGTCGTGTCATGAAAAAGAAGGTGATGAAAGAACCTTCTGTTATTATGGAACTCAGCAAAATGAATGTGATTTTTTACGATGTAGATACTCCAATAGGCAAGGAGGCTGAGGTTTTCTTCAAACAATATGACTATGATGAAAGTATCCCTTATTTTGCATTATTTGATTCTCAAAGGCAATTTAAAGCCTCAGCAAGTTCTTTGAACACAGATGATTTCTTGAAGTTTCTTAACAAAGTGGATTTATCTTCTATAAGTACAACTCAACAGAAAAAACTTTCTAAAGAGCTTATTTCTAAGGCAGACCCAAATATTGCTAATGCCAAAAATTATAGCATGGTATGTTTTAGTACTCCTACTCAATTTGAATTTTTAAACTTTTGCGACTCTCTTAATAGCTCACCAAACCTTCAGAAAGTTGCAAGTCTGTATTCTCTGAGAGTAGTTGATCCGGTAACATACTCATATTATGATTATAATGCAGATTCACCTATTATCGCCAGTAAAAAGAAGTCTAAGATAGATTATAAGTCATACTCCCTTTATTATGATAATCTTCCTGCTTTTCTTCTTTTTGATTCAAAGGGGAGAATCTTTGCTTCTATAAGCGGTTTCTCATCAGAAAAGAGGTTTTTGGATTTAATTAAAGAGGTTGAAAAAAACGAGGAACTTTATAAGAATTTATATAAAAAATATAAGCGCAAAACGAAAAGGAATGAAAGATTTGATAAACTTGTACACTCCTTATGGCGCATAGATTTGGAAGCAGATGTGAATCTCTCATTTTTTTCCACAAATGTAGCGTCCGAAAATAAAGCAAGGGTCGGTTATGGAGTTTCACTCATTGGTAGGCGCTACTTTAGCGATTTAAGTAATTTAAACTCTTTTGGTTTGGGTCTTTCATATAATTCTTGGGGTGGGGGAATAGGTTATGGTACCCGTGTAAGAGAGGATATGATAAAAATACCTATAGATATGGAGTTCAAGTTATCAAGAGTTAATCTAACTAAAAGTCTCTGTTCTGCTTTGCTTTATTTTAGATTTGGGGGTTGGGGCTCCTATTCTTTTAACAGAAGTGTTTCACATTCAACAACTTTGCCTTATTGCACAAAAGACCATATCCGCAGATGGGATAGCGGAGTGATGGCGGGACTGACTCTTCAGCAAGGTTCTTTTTATACAAAGCTTACCTACTCAAGAGGCCTATTTAACAGGATTAAGCATATGCCAGGAGATAAAGCTTTTTACAATGTTTTTTCTCTTAGTTTTGGAATCAGGTATGGGGATTGATTTTTGCCTATATACTATGTTTTACCATCAGATGCAGTATGTGTAAATTTTACACATACTGCATCTTCTTTCAATTCGCCCATCTCAAACACATTTGCCAGATGTTTATGAGACTTATGCGATAAAAAGTTTGTAACTTTACCTTTAGCATATAGTGCATTTGTGCGAAGATATTTTTTTTTACCTTTGCCCAAAGAATTGTTCTAACTTTTTAGATTAAGTTTCATATTACTAATAAATAATAAAAATGAGAAAGTATTACATTTTAATTTTGGGGGCACTTTTTTGTGCTTTATCTTGTCAGAAAACTAATAAGAAATCTCCCGAACCACAAACACCTACAGCCATACAGCTGAACAAACCTGATATCACCCTGAATAAAGGGGCAAAAGAGGTACTCTCTGTTATCTTTACCCCTACAAATGCATCAAGTAGTGATCTTAATTGGTCAAGTTCAAAACCTGAAATTGCAACTGTAGAAAACGGAACTGTAACCGGTATCGCCCCTGGCGAAGCTGTTATAACAGTAAAATGTGGCTCTCTTACAGCTAAGTGCGATGTTTCAGTAGTTGTTCCTGTTACCAAACTAACTTTAGATAGCGATTTTACCATTGAGAGGGGAAAAGAATCCACTCTTACTTTAACTGTTACCCCTTCAGATGCTACAGATGAGATTAAATGGTCTTCTTCAAATGAAAAAGTTGCAACTGTTAATGAGGGTAAAGTAAGTGCAATAAAAGTAGGGACCACAACAATTACTGCTACAGCTGGTAATCAAAAAGCAGAATGTAAAGTTGAAGTTCATATTCCTGGTGCCGTAGATCTTGGATTAAGTGTATATTGGGCAACAGAAAATTTAAGAGCATTTAATGGACAGGAAACTTATCCAAATGGCCTCTATGCTTGGGGAGAAACGAATGTTAAACTTAAACCTAACGGCACCTATCAAGATTATTCATGGGATAATTACACTCTTTCTAACGGGGATAAGCTTACTAGATATTGTGCCACTGCACATACTAGCCAATGGTATCCAACAACCCCACCCGACAATAAGCTATCTCTTGACATGGCAGATGATGCGGCTCGTGCAAAATTAGGTGACAAATGGAGAATACCAACAAAAAATGAAATGCAAGACCTTATAGATAAGTGCGAATGGACATGGAAGAATAATGGATATACTAATGGATATGAAGTAACAAGTAAAACTACAGGTAAATCGATATTTCTTCCTGCAGGAGGTTATCTTGAGGCTGGTATTATTTCCCCATATACAGGTTATTACTGGTCAACTGAACTCGGTACTGTTAAAAGTACTTGGGGTTCTTGTCTTAATTTCACCGATACAGAGAAGAAGATAGGTGAATTTGTACGTTATGTAGGTTGTTACATCCGTCCTGTTACAGAATAATCTCCTCTGCATAACACTATTTTATAACGAGGCTATAAAAACATAGAACTTTAAAGTGAATATTTGACAATTAAACAAAGTTGATTTATATGAAAAAGTATTACATTTTAATTTTTGCAGTACTCTTGTGTACTCTATCTTGTCAGAAAACTGATAAAAACGAAGAGAATAAGATTTCTTTTGAATTATCAAGTAGCGAACTTACCATTGAAAGAGGGGGAACAGCTAAACTTACCTTAACTACCACTTCAAATGCTACAGGTGAAATTAAATGGTCTTCTTCAAATGAAAAAGTTGCAACTGTTAATGATGGTCTTATAACTGCGATAACTGTAGGAACCACAACTATTACTGCTACAGCTGGTAATCAAAAAGCAGAATGTAAAGTTGAAGTTCATATCACTGGTGCCGTAGATCTTGGATTAAGTGTATATTGGGCAGAAAGTAGTTTAAAAAAGGGGAATACCAACGAAGATGCCTACTATGCTTGGGGGGAAACTGAACTTAAATTAAATAGTGATGGATCTTATCAAAACTATACAGAAGGCAATCATATATACACTTTTTCAAAGCCTGAAGATCCAACCTTTTATTACTATACTAAATATGTCCCTGAACAATTCGTAGGTGTTTGGGGTGGCACTGGGGATAAACCCGACAATAAACTAACTCTTGACATAGAAGATGATGTTGCTCGTGTAAAATTAGGTGGCAAGTGGAGATTACCAACAAAAAAAGAAATGCAAGAGCTTATAGATAAGTGCGAATGGACATGGAAGAATAATGGATATGAAGTAAAAAGTAAAACTACAGGTAAATCGATATTTCTTCCTGGTAATGGTCGTTTTATAGACCCATATGGATTAAGCAATAGCAACAGGAGCTACTTTCTTACAGCCGATGTTGCTGTTAGCGATATTCAACCTCATATGGTATGGACACTCACATTCTCTGATTCCAAGAAAGAGATAGCTATGGGGATACGTTTTTATGGGTATTATATTCGCCCTGTTACAGAGTAACTATCTTCGTGAAATAAACATTATTTCTACATAATTTAAATTTTATAAGGGAGCAATCAAAAATAGTTTTGGTGCTCCCTCTTTAATTCCCCCTCTTTTAGAAAAATATGGTAAAAACAAATTAAAGTTATAACTTTGTAAGTTGTCTGCATCGTTGTTGCAAACGATATGCACAAAATTTAATGTAAAGGATAAAGCTTATTATGACTTCAAAAGAGATTAGAGAGGCGTTCTTAAATTTTTTTAAATCTAAACAACATATAGTTGTCCCTTCTGCCCCAATGGTTATTAAGAATGACCCTACCCTTATGTTTACTAATGCTGGCATGAATCAATTTAAAGATATTTTCTTGGGAAACACACCCGCTTTTGCTAAAAGGGCTGCTGATTCTCAAAAATGTCTAAGGGTTAGTGGAAAACATAATGATTTAGAGGAGGTTGGGCATGATACCTATCATCATACTATGTTTGAAATGCTTGGTAATTGGAGTTTTGGTGATTATTTTAAAGAAGAGGCAATAGAGTGGGGCTGGGAATTATTAACTAAGGTTTACAAAATAGATCCTAATAGATTATATGCCACTGTATTTGAGGGATATAAAGAAGATGGACTCTCTTTAGATAAAGAGGCACAGGAGGCATGGCTCAAATATCTTCCTGCCGATAGAATTTTACTTGGCAATAAAAAAGATAATTTCTGGGAGATGGGCGAAACAGGCCCTTGCGGACCTTGTAGTGAGATTCATATAGATTTAAGAGACGATAAAGAAAGGGCAGAGGTTCCGGGAAAAGATCTTGTCAATAAATCTAATCCTCTTGTGATAGAGATTTGGAACCTTGTTTTTATGCAGTTTAACAGAAAAGCAGATGGTTCTTTAGAAAAATTACCACACCATAATGTAGATACAGGAATGGGTTTTGAAAGATTATGTATGGCTTTACAAGGTGTAAAGAGTAATTACGATACAGATGTTTTCACCCCTATTATAAATAAAGTAGGCGAGCTTACTGGAATTAAATATCATTCTGCAGATGAAAAGATTAAGGTCGCGATGAGGGTTGTTTCAGACCATATAAGAGCTATCACTTTTTCTATTGCAGATGGTCAACTCCCTTCAAATGTAAAAGCTGGGTATGTAATCCGGAGAATTTTAAGAAGAGCTGTAAGGTATTCCTACACATTTTTAAATATGAAAGAGCCTATACTATATCGCCTTGTCTCTACTTTAGCAGAGCAAATGGGAGAGGCTTATCCAGAAGTTAGGAAACAACAACAACTTATAGAAAGAGTCATTAAAGAGGAGGAGGAGACATTTTTACGCACTTTAGAAAGGGGGATAAAACTAATAGAAGATATTATACAAAAAGTAAAACAAGACCCTACTAATAATAGAGTTATAAGTGGTGAAGATGCTTTTACATTATATGATACTTTTGGGTTCCCGATAGATTTAACAGAACTTATTGCAAAGGAAAATGGGCTAAGTGTTAATCTTCAAGAATTTGAAAAGGAACTTGCAAAACAAAAAGAGAGAAGCCGTAATGCTGAGAGCAAAAAAGAAGGGGATTGGATTGGAGAAATTGAGATAGCAGAGCCTATTTTTACTGGATACGATTCAACAAAAGAGAACGGAGTTAAAATTTTAAAACATAGAGAGGTTAAAACAAAAGGAAAAACTATTTATCACCTCGTTCTTAACAAAACTCCATTTTATGCAGAGAGTGGTGGACAAGTTGGGGATACTGGTTTTATTACAGATGAGAATAGCGGCGAGAAAATTAAGGTTATAAATACCCTTAAAGAAAATGGGTTAATTATACATGTTGTAGAAAAACTACCTGTAAATGTAAACAGCATATTTAGTGCAGATATAGATGTTATTAAAAGAGATGCTGCAGCAGCAAACCATTCAGCAACGCATCTATTAGACTATGCTTTAAGAAAAGTATTAGGTACACACATAGAACAAAAAGGTTCGTTTGTGAGTCCACAAGTTCTGAGATTTGACTTTTCTCATTTTGAGAAAGTTCCTTTTGAAAAACTTCGTGAAGTTGAGAAGATTGTAAACTCTATGATAAGAAAAAATATTATTAGAGATGAAAAGAGAAATATACCAATAGATGAAGCTAAAAAAAGTGGCGCAATTGCCCTATTTGGCGAGAAATATGGAGATAAGGTTAGGGTTATAAAGTTTGGAGAGAGTGTTGAACTTTGTGGTGGAACTCATGTAGAGGCAACTGGGAGAATCGGTCTTTTTAAAATAATATCAGAAAGTGCTATTGCCGCAGGAGTTAGAAGGATAGAGGCAACAACTGGCGAAAACGCTGAGAGCATTGTCTATTCTACAGAAGATACCCTTTTAACTATAAAAGAGTTATTTAAAAATGCTCCTAATCTTGTAGAGAACGCTAAAAAAATGATCACCGAAAATGACCAGCTTCGCAAACAAGCAGAAGATATTATAAAAGAAAAATCTTTAGAGATAAAAAATAGAGTTAAAGATAAGATAGAGAGAATTGGTGGGCTTAATTTTATCTCATTAAAGGGGCATTTCTCCCCAGAAATAATTAAAAATGTTGCATTTATGCTTAAAGCAGAGTGTCAAAGCACAGTATTTGTTGGGGCAAGTGTTATAGAAGATAAAGTTCAGCTTTGCATTATGTACACAGACGATTTAGTCTCTAATGGAATGAATGCAGGAAAAGATATAAGGGAGGTTGCTAAATTTATAAATGGCGGTGGTGGTGGACAACCATTCT
>CAMNNS010000046.1 GCA_946545765.1 uncultured Bacteroidales bacterium
AAGAATTTAACAGGAGAGGACTCCAAAACCTCAATACCTGCCTCTTTTAGCTCTTTTATATAGCTTTTTTTAAGATGAATACTTCCCACACCATCATATATCAATCTAACTTCTACCCCTTTTGATGCCATCTCCTTTAGTAACGATGTAAATTTCTTACCAATTCTGTCATTCTCTAAAATATATGTCTGAAGATGTATGTGATGCTTTGCCTTGGTTATTTCTGCATACATCGCATCTAAAGCCTCTTTACCATTAAAATAAAACTCTATTCCATTATTATAATCTATCAGCGAATAGCTGTTTTTTAAATTCTGAGTAATTAGTTTTCTATATGGCTCAAGTTCAGGCGGTAAAATTTCGGGATATTTGATAATATCTTCTCCCTCTGCTTTTGCCAATCTTTTTCTTATAGCCAAATCGCCTAATCCTTTCCTTGAAAATATTTTACGTTTTCTATAGTTTTGTCCAAATAACAGATAAAAAAAGATTCCTATGTATGGTAGTAAAAGTAAGACCACAGTCCAAGCTAAAGTCTTAATAGGGTCTCGCTTCCTAATAATCATAGTAACAACGGCATAGATAGCTAATAAAAGATTAAAGCCATACACTATAGCCGATACCATTTGCCACAAATTATTATTTAAAGTAGTTAAAATCACCATTGATAAATAATAAAACTATTTAGTAGCCATATACATAACAGATATTCCGAGGCTCTGTTTTTTGTATTTAACATCTTTAAATCCTGCTTTCTCTAACTCTAAACAAAATTTTTCAAACTTGGGAAAATTGCTAACAGAATTATAAAAATAATTATACGCTCCTCCCTCATTTTTACCAATTACCAATCTTGCTATAAAGGGCATAATCCTTTTAAAATAAAAATTATACAAAGATTTCAACAAGCTATTTTCTGGCTCTCCAAACTCTAAAATAACCAATTTACCGCCAACTTTAAGTACCCTATTTATTTCTTTTAAAGCCTCCGCCCTTTTATCAAAATTTCTTATTCCGTAAGCAATAGTTAAAATATCTGCCCCCCCATCATCAAATGGCATAGTTAACGCATCTGCTTGTATATAAGAGAGATTAGAAATATTCTCTATATTTCCTTTTAATCTTTTTTTTCTCTCTATCGCGATACGCAACATCTGCTCAGAAATATCAATTCCTGTTACTTTAAAACCTTTTTTGTATAGCATCATAGATAAATCTCCTGTTCCACATGCCAAATCTATCAAGTGGTACAACTTCCCCTCTCTATTCTCTCTATATAAACACCTTACACATTCCTTTCTCCATTTAATATCAAAACCTAAAGAAAAAAGATGATTTAGAAAATTATATCTCTTTGCTATTCTATCAAAAATTGGTGTAGTATCCATATCTCAATATTGTACGAATATACAAAAATCTACCTCAAAAATAGAAAATAAAAAGAGATAGGCTATTACCTATCTCTCTTACAAATAAATCTTGGCAGAGACTTATTTTAGTTTATCTACTAATAAATTTTAATAGAAAATAAGTTTAGGTTAAACTTAATTCTTCTTAACTTTCACAGCTACATTATCATAAGCAAAGTAACCAGGTGTATTTAAGCCCCATTGACCTGTATCAGAACCATCACAATCAAATACTATAGAAGTTACCTCACCAAGTTCAGACAAATCCCATTTAGTCCACTCAGTCACCATCACACCATCTTTAGCTATATAAAACTCCTTAGAACCAACCTCAGTAGAACCATTATATCCTTTAGCTATTATTTTGAAATAAAACCCATCAGTATCTAATTTTTGAGATGTGAAACCGTTACCATTAACAATACAATCAGCCAAATAAGCTGTTGGTAAAACATACATGTGGTCTATAATTCTTGCAATATCATCTTCAAAGGCAATACCCATACTATTATACGAACCATATCCAAAGTGTATGGCAAAATTTTTAGAACCTTTATATCCACCTGTTCCTAATCCATTATTATCATAAGGAACAGCCAATTGTTTTGTATAATCTGCACTACCACTCATCTCTACATAATTAGAAATTGCCTCTCCACCACTCCAAAATTGTGAACTCATAGCACTATACAATTCTGTATTATTCTCATCATGCCAAGAGTATGATGCACCATTTTCATACAATAGCGGACCATTATATTGCTCTTCATCAATAAGTTTACTCCATGTTTTATCTTTATCAGAACCAACATAATCTTCATCTTCAAATGTTAAATATTTAAATATATAGCCATTCTCCTCAACTACATTAAATTCAAGATTCTCTAATGTATATAAAAGACCACTACTAAAAGGATACTCACCACCTGTAGTTATTACCTTTTGTAATTTTGTCTCTTGTAGAGTATAATTAGTTGGATCAGTGCCTGACACCTTTGAACTAATTAAATATTCATGAGTTCCCGAAGTGGCTGAACTCTCCTTGCTAATAAATGTTATATATAAATCATCTAACAATGCTCCGTTTTTTGTTGCTACATTATTTAATGTAACAGTGTTGCCATCGTATGTAGCTACCCCTCCCTTATAAGATACTTTTGTAGCTATATCATCACTTTTAAAAGAAAAGCTGATATTTAATTCCGAATCATTGCTCTCTGTAGCAGGGCTTATTATAGTTCCTTTAGCAAGTTTGACAATAGAAATATAACTATTTAGTTCTGCTTTAGGTGCTTCCTTGCTATTTGCAAGATTAGATAAATCTATCTCACCTTTCATAAGGTCATATTTTCCAAGGTCGCTTAATTTTCCAGTTTGGTCAGAAATATCATAAGCTATATCATACTCTGCACTATTAGAACTAACCCCTTGAGGATAATATATGTATGCCTTATCTACTTTAAGTTTTGTAGCATCAAAAGTGTTTTCAGAGATAAAAACAGCAGTTTTGGCACTATTAATTTTTTCTATGCTAAACTGCTCTATATTATTTTTATTCAAATCTTTATCGTGATAAATAACAGATAAACCATCATTCATATCCCAATCTATATTTATACTCCCTGCTACTTCATTAAATGTATAAGTAGTTTTTGAAGTTGAAGAGGCATAATTCTCTTTTTTATCTACAGAGATTCTTATTTTTTCTGGAGTAATAATCTCCTCTCCTGGTTGTTTATCCTTTGTACAACTAACAAATGTTACAATCGATAAAATTGATACAGAAAGTAACGGTAAAATTCTATTTCTTTTCATTTTAAATATATTTTAAAAATTTAGTTATTAACAATTAAACACTATACAAGTATGACGCACTACAAAAGTTATAATTATCACAAATCAAATAATTTACAACAATGTATTTACTATCTTAATATTAAAAGCCAAAACCAAAACCTTATAACGGTAAAGTACCACTCGAGATAGCACAACAAACCGAGAAAGAACTTTGATTCTAACTACATTAAATATTTAACTTGATAAAAAACAGTCCATAAAATCCTAACTCCTTAAAATTTTATGGTTAATGTTAAGGCAGGTCTTCTGGCTAATTCCTAATGCGACGTCTTCCCTCAAATAATGAAGTGACTTTTAAGAGTGTCACACTAATATTATGGAATTTACAGCTGAAGGTACAGCTACGGATTTCCACCGTATTCCCTTTTCAACAGATAGAGAGGTCTGCTCTACCTGTCACCTTAGCACGCACAAAAGTAAATCTTTTTTATATAAAAACAAAATTGTTTCAAATTAAAGCCATTAAAGCCCTTCGGCAGCTTCTTTAATTGCCTCACTCATAGTTGGATGCGGAAATACAGTATTTCTAACTTGAGTAGCAGTAGCACCTAAATCTAAAGCAAGCACCATTCCACCAATTATCTCAGTTACATCGGCTCCGATAAGGTGAACCCCAAGAAGTTTATCTGATTTTGAATCTGAAATTAACTTAACAAATCCATCTGTTTTTCCTGCAGCAGTAGCTTTCCCACTTGCAGTAAACATAAATTTACTAACCTTATAGTCAATACCTCTCTCTTTTACAATCCTCTCGGGCATACCAACCGATGCAATTTGAGGTGTTGTATAAGTTGCTCCGGGTATATGGTTGTAATTTATTGGATGATATTTTGCCCCCTCTTTTCCTGCCTCCTCAGCGATATGTTCAACACACGCAACTCCCTCACAAGAAGCAACATGGGCAAGGGCTGGGGTTGCAATAACATCACCTATAGCATAGATATTCCCTACGCCGGTATGATAAAAACTATTTACAGAAATTTTGCCTCTTTCTAACTTAATACCCAATTCTTCTAAACCTAAATCAGAAGTATTTGGTTCTACTCCTACGGCACATAAAACTCTTTCTACCAATAGCTTTTCCTCTCCTTTTTTCCCCTCTAATGTTAGTTCTACATTTTGTACAGGGTCGGAACTTTCATTAGGAGTTAGGATTTTTATGTTAGATACTTTAGTGCTAACATAAACTTTTATCCCATCTTTTCTAAAACTTCTACTTAATTGAGCAGAAACATCATCATCTTCTAATGGAACTATTCTATCTAAAAACTCAATAATATGAACCTCAGAACCCATTGTTTTATAGAAGTATGCAAGCTCACTCCCTATTGCACCAGAGCCTATTACTGCCAACGATTTTGGGAGTGTTTTAGGAACTAATGCATCGCGATAAGATATAATTTTCTCCCCATCAAAAGGGGCAAAAGGAAGTTGCTTAGGATGAGCCCCTGTAGCAATAATAAAATAATCTCCTGTAATTTCGGTATAAGAATTATTCTCCTCCCCAGATAAAACTTTTATTCTATTTTCATCAACAAAAGTAGCTTTCCCTTTTATAAGAGTAATTTTGTTCTTATTAAATAAAAATTCTACACCTTTTCTCATTCTGTCTGCCACACCTCTTTCTCTCTCAACAACTTTTGATATATCAACCTTTAAATCTTTGCTCTTCTCGGGGTCTGCTATATTATCTCCATCAAACGAAATTCCATAAGAGGCTAAATGTTTAAAAGCCTCAAAAGTTTCTGCAGATTTTAAAAGTGCTTTAGTTGGGATACAACCCCAATTCAAACATATTCCCCCTACTTCTGCTTTTTCTACAACTGCAACATTAAAACCAAATTGAGCTGCTTTTACCGCTGCAACATATCCGCCTGGTCCTGAACCTATTACTATAATATCGTATTTCATAAATTTATCTATATTAAAATCTTTAACTCTCTTTGCCATGGCAATTTTTAAATTTTTTACCACTACCACAAGGGCAAGGGTCATTTCTTCCAACCTTTTTCTCTACATGAACAGGTTGATTACTACGAGCTTGGGTGTCACCTATTTTTTCTAAAGGATTCTCTCTACTCATACTCATCTTGCTCATATCTCTACGCTTACGGGTAGTATTGTCCTCCTTTAACGAAGAATTTTCATTTATCTGAACTGCTAATTTTGCCCTTGTCAAGAACGATAATACATCTCTACTTATCTTTTCAATTACATCAACAAATAATTTGTAAGCCTCTTGTTTGTAGATAACTAACGGATCCTTTTGAGCATAAGTCTGGTTCTGGACAGTATCTTTTAAAGCGTCCATCTCTCTTAAATGTTCCTTCCAATGTTCATCTATCTTAATAAGGGTAACATTCTTTATCAGCGATTTGTGTATCTCTTTACCTTTTGTATCGTGAGATTTTTGCATATTAACTGTAACAGTCAATACTTTCTGCCCGTCAGTTACAGGTATTGCAACATTTTTAAATTGTGCAGATTGCGTCTCAAATATTTTTTCTACTACTGGATAGGCTTGCTTAACAATTGTCTCTCCTCTTCTCTCTATTACATTAGTAATAAGAGTATTCAACCTATCGGCAATATCATTAGAAGAAGAGGATTTATAGAATTTCTCATCAAAATCGGGTAGTTCAGAGACACTCCTAAGAACCTCATCAGAAAAATCATTATATTCTAAATACTCTTTTTTAGAAGACAATACCAACGCCAAATCCTCAATCATATTTTTGAGATCCAAATCCATCCTTTCACCATTCAGAGCATTATTTCGCCTTCTATAAATAACACTCCTTTGAGTATTCATAACATCGTCATATTCAAGTAGTCTCTTACGAATACCAAAGTTATTCTCTTCCACTTTTTTCTGTGCTCTTTCTACAGAAGATGAGAGCCATTTATGTTGCAAAACCTCACCCTCTTTTATACCCATTCTATCTACCAATCGGGCTATTCTGTCAGCACCAAACACCCTCATTAACTGATCCTCTAAAGAGACATAAAACTCAGATGAACCTGGGTCACCTTGACGACCGGCACGACCCCTTAACTGACGATCTACGCGCCTACTATCATGCCTTTCTGTACCTATAATAGCCAAACCACCCGCTTCAACAACACCCTCACCAAGTTTAATATCTGTACCACGACCTGCCATGTTAGTTGCAATAGTAACAGTACCAGGCTCTCCTGCATGAGCAACTATCTCAGCCTCTTTTGCGTGCAATTTAGCATTCAAGACATTATGAGGAATCTTCTGAACACTCAATGATTTACTTAAAAGTTCAGAAATCTCAACAGAGGTTGTTCCAACAAGGACAGGTCTTCCTTGAGAACGCAACTCTTTTATCCTACTAATTACAGCATTAAATTTTTCTTTACGAGTTCTAAATAAAAGGTCGTCCATATCCTTTCTAATCACAGGTTTATTTGTCGGGATAGAGACAACATCCAATTTATAAATAGACCAAAACTCACCTGCTTCTGTACTTGCAGTACCTGTCATACCTGCAAGTTTATGATACATTCTAAAATAGTTTTGAAGTGTTATTGTTGCATAAGTCTGAGTTGCTGCCTCAACCTTTACATTCTCTTTAGCCTCAATAGCTTGATGTAAGCCATCAGAATATCTTCTACCCTCAAGAATACGCCCTGTCTGCTCATCTACAATCTTAATTTTATTATCATCAATAACATACTCTACATCTTTTTCAAAAAGTGTATAAGCTTTTAATAGTTGAGAAACAGTATGAACTCTCTCAGACTTAATTGCATACTCAATATTCAACTCATCTCTCTTTGCCCTTTTCTCCTCATCAGACAAATCGCTTTTCTCAATAATTGAGACCTCTGTACCCATATCGGGAAGGATAAAGAATTTAGGATCTTTTACCAAACCTGCTATATAATCATTACCTTTATCTGTGAGTTCAACAGACCTATTTTGCTCTTCTATAACGAAATACAATGGATCTGTTACAATATGCATCTCCTTATTATTATTTTGCATATAGTAATTATTCACACTATTCATGAGCTGTTTCATTCCTGGCTCACTCAAAAACTTGATTAGTGGATTATATTTTGGCAAAGCTTTATGAGCCCTTAAAAGAGCCATTCCACCATCTTGTTTTTTCCCCTCAGCGATAAGTTTCTTAGCTTCATTTAGATAATTTATAGCTGTCTGTTTTTGAACATTATACAACTTTTCTACATAAGGTTTGTAAGTAGCAAATTGTTGGTCATCTTCTCCAATATTTTCTATAGGACCAGATATAATGAGCGGTGTTCTTGCATCATCTACTAAAACAGAATCGACCTCATCAACTATAGCAAAATGATGCTCTCGCTGAACTAAGTCATCTAAACTATTAGCCATATTATCTCTAAGATAATCAAAGCCATACTCATTATTTGTACCAAATGTTATATCTGCATTATATGCTTTTTTCCTACTATCTGAATTTGGCTGATGTTTATCTATACAATCTACAGATAGAGCATGGAACTGATAAAGCGGTCCCATCCATTCAGAGTCACGCTTAGCTAAATAGTCATTCACAGTAACAAGGTGAACCCCTTTTCCTGCTAAAGCATTCAAGAATACAGGTAGTGTGGCAACCAATGTTTTCCCCTCACCTGTAGCCATCTCAGCAATTTTCCCTTGATGAAGAACAATACCTCCAATAAGCTGAACATCATAATGAACCATATCCCACTTTACTAAATTACCCCCTGCTGTCCAAGAATTTTTATATATAGCTTTGTCTCCAACAATCTCTACAAAATCTACTTTTGCCGATAAATCTCTATCAAAATCTGAAGCGGTAACCTCTATAGTTTCATTCTCTTTAAACCTACGGGCAGTAGATTTCATTATTGCAAAAGCAGTAGGGAGTATCTCATTAAGAACCACCTCTATATCTTCATTTATCTTTTTAGTGATTTTGTCTAATTCAGTGGCGAGAATCTCTTTTTCATTAGGAGATATTTCTACATCTTCTAATTTTTCTTTTAGAGAAGCTTTTGTCTGTTCGTCTTTATTTATTTTATCTGCGATAAGTTTTTTAAGCCTTTGTGTCTCAGCTCTTAAATCATCATTAGATAAAAGATCTACCCTTTTATACTCTTCCAAAACTTTATTAAGGATTGGGGTAATCCTCTTAATATCTTTCTCGTCTTTAGATCCAAATAATTTCTTTAAAATTGATGAAAATGATGCCATTATATTAAAATTTTAATTTTAGAAACCAAAAAATATTCGTTTTCAAGTAATCCAATTTAATGGAGTTTCATAAAAAACAGAACTTCCAAATATACAAAATATTAGTAGAATCATACAATTGGTTAACATAAATAAACCCTCAAAGTTATTTTTTCAACTTTGAGGGTTTATTTACCAAACACAATGGGTTATATATTTCTTAGTTTTCTGCCATACAATACACTATACAACCATCTCCAGTACTTCCGGCATTGGCAGGTCCTAACGTTGAAAGATCAAATCGCAAACGAGCACCACCTTGTTCATTTCCAGTACCAGGAGAAGAAGCCCAATAATAGCCAACATCAGGCAAAGCATATAATCTGCCAGTGTGCCTTGTTCTACACCCAGTACCGGGATAGTAATGATATGGTCCACTGCCTTGCCCTTGAATATAAAAATAATAACCTAAATTATCTGAAAAATTCCACACCGGCATTCCAGTAAACCCTTCATTCCCAACTATATTCATATCCTCTTTCACTAATACACTTCCAAAAGTTCTTGAAAAGTTTATCCACACATCTCCAGGTACAACTCTGTAACCCATCGGTGACGGGTCAAAAACAGATTTATAAGTCTCTGACTTTTTTGGATAAGATGTTGCTGGGAAAGGGTTTCCCCAAAAAGATTTATCATGTTCAACTGACCAAGAATATAGGTAAGTACCTGCCGCATCTACTAAATAGTGGGTAGGATTAGCTACCGCATACCTTGCCATAAAATGAGCCTTTTTACCATCCGTAGCTTCATCTGTATAACCACTAATAATATTATCAACATCTACTATATAAGAAGGATCAAGTAAATTAATTTGATTACCACTCCCATCGTATACAGGCTTAAGACCACCAATGGTACTAAAAACAGCTGTTCTTCCAAGTGGGTCTTTTCTTCCCCATTGATAGTATAACCCAACAGCATTACGTTTAACACTCTCTGGACTTGAAATATCTACTTTTTTGGTGGCACCAATTGGCATTTCTAATACTTTGTAAGTATCTCCTGAGATTGTTTTGGTGTAATCTAATGTAGTAGGGTCATCTTCTGGAGCCCAGATATGATAACTCCACAAAAGGTTATTTGAAACATCATAGATTCCTATAAGAGCATTACCATATACTCCTGAAGCTTTTGTTATGTTCAGTAAAGTACCTGTTGTTGATAAATCTATATTTGTAATAAAACCTACACTCTCTTCCCAAATAAGTGCAGCTTTAGCTGCCTTTGGAACTGTAGCTTCTGCAGGAGTGCCTGTATATTCAAAATATCTATTAGTCTTATAAGGGGCAACATCTAACGAACCGCCGTTTTCGGTAGGTCTTAATAACAAACAATTAGCTGTACCATAGTAGTAGAAAGGCTTTTCATATTTATTTGCTACGGTATAATATCTGTCTGCAGCTGTAGAATTCAAAACAAAATTTTTATCTACTTGTATAGGGAAGTCTAAAGTTGTACCTGGTATAAAATCGGTTTTTACTCTGCCTCTAAACGTAAAAGTTCTTACATCTGTTTCCAACTCAATCTCAATTACATCACCAGATTTAACTACGGGATATAACATGAATTCATAACTTGTAACTCTACTCAAAGAAGGGAAACCTGTAAGCCACTCTTTCGTTATAATATTCTCACTACCCGCAGATACAGCTGTTCCTGTTAAATTTGCTTGACCAGTGATACCTTTACCATCTG
>CAMNNS010000047.1 GCA_946545765.1 uncultured Bacteroidales bacterium
TACTGCTACTGCTATTACTGCTACTGCTATTACTGCTACTGCTATTACTGCTACTACTATTGCCACTATTTCTGCTGCTGTTATTATTGCCACTACTTTTGCGATCTTCTCCCTTATCTTCTTTTATAATACTATAATTACCGGTAGAAGAATATGCAACTCTATTCCCTTCTCTTTTTTCTACTATCTTATCGCGATACAGAACTTCTTCTATAACGATGTAAGGCTCTAACTTTTTATACATCTTTTCATTTACAGAGTAAACTTTTGAAAAATCTTCTTTCCTTTTAAAATAGCCCCCTTTTTCTCTATAATGAATAATAGTAAGTGCTTGTTTCTCAGAGAATCCGAGTAAAATCAAACTGTCCAAAGAAATTTTATTTGGGTTAAAACAGAACAACTTCTCAACCTTTTTTTGTTCGGGCTGAAGGTCTCTTTTTTTGTTATAAATAAATGTATATACCTGAAAAATAAATAATAATATAATGACAGATATTATCCCGATAGCTTTTCCGTTAGAAATTTTGTCGCCTCTTTCCCCTCTATCACTTCTCGTCTTTTTCTTTTCTCTCTCTTTCATATTTTTTCTCCCCACCATCTATCCCTTTTTTCTCTCTATCTCTCTTCCCCTCAATAACTATAACTATTTCACCCTTAGGAGTGTTTACGCTATACCATTCAATTAGTTCGTCTAATGTTCCCCTTTTGTATTCAGAATGAATTTTTGTTAATTCTCTGCAAACTACAATCATTCGGTTCTCTTCTACATACTTTTTTAGTTGTTCCAATGTTTTTATCAATCTGTATGGAGATTCATATATTATTGTAGTACAATCGTTTTCTGCAATCTCTTTAAGTTTGGTCTCTCTACCTTTTTTGGGTGGCAGAAAACCCTCAAATGTAAATCGGTCTGTTGGCAATCCCGATGCAGTTAAAGCGGGGACAAATGCCGTTGCCCCGGGTAATGCTTCAACCTCAATCCCTTTTTCTATACACCGTCTTACTAAAAAGAAACCGGGATCTGAGATAGCAGGTGCTCCAGCATCGCTGATAAGAGCAATATTTTTCCCCATCATAAGTTTCTGACAAACGCTATCTGTACTTTTATGTTCGTTGAACTTGTGGTGGCTCTCCATGTGTGTAGTAATCTGATAGTGTTTGAGTAAAAAACTGCTTGTTCTGGTATCTTCTGCCAAAATTAAATCGACATTTTTTAGGGTGTTTATAGCTCTTAGAGTTATATCTTCTAAATTGCCAATCGGAGTAGGTACCAAATATAACTTTCCGTATTTGTTATTTATTGCGTTATTGCTCATTAGTAATAGTTTATAAGGCTCTACTTCCTATATTTTCTCCTAATATACATCATAAAGTTATATACGGTGTCATTAGAAAAGTCCCACTCTTGGAATCTGTCCATCAGCATCAAAGAGATCTCCTTGAAGTTAGATTTTGAATCAATTTCTTGTATAGTGGTATAGAATTTATCCTCATCTTGATTGAATAGCTCGTTGATAAACAGAATTTTATCATTTACGCCCATGGCAGAAATAATATCTGTAATTGGTTCTGCGGGATAATCATATTGCCAATCGTACCAATCTAACTCTTGCTTTGCCTCTTTTGCTTCTCCTACTTCTCCTGCCTCTTTTGCCTTATCTTCTGTTCCATTTTCTGATAGTTCTTCTTCTAAAGCTTCTGTTTTTTCTCCATTTTCTTTTTCTAATTCATCATTACTATCCGATAATTCTTCACTCTCAATTTCTTCATCTTTATTTTCAGAATCTTCTTCTATAGAGATATTATCTTGCTCTTTTTCATTATCGCGATTCGTTTCCTCTTCTTCCTCTTCTTCCTCTTCTTCCTCTTGCACAATTGCCTCTTCTAATATTTGCTCTTCATCTTGGTTGTAGTTTAATTCTTCCTCGTCTTCTTCCTCAAACAAATATGTATCATCATCTTCTTCTAAATGCAGTTCTTGTATGTCCTCTTCGCGATTAAATTCTACATATTCTTCTCCCTCATCATTATCGTCATCATCGTTACTCTCGTCATATTCATCATCATCATCAACTTCTTCATCATCTTCACCTTCACCTTCATCTTCATCTTCACCTTCATCTTCATCTTCATCTTCAACTTCATCAGTTTCTTCTCTTTCTTCTAACTCTTCATTACTATCTGCTAATTCTCCCCCCTCCATTTCTTTATCTTCAAGCCTTGATATTTCCTCGTTGTCAATTTCTTTATCTTCTGTTTCCTCCTTTCGCTCTTCATCTGTAGTATCTGCTATAATGCTCTCTTTTTTATCAACTTCTTCTGCTGAACATTCTTTATCTACATTGTTATCTACTTCGGTATCTTCTGGTGACCTCTCTTCCTTATCCCTATCTTCTACATCTTTCTCACTTTCTTCTAATTCTTCATCTTTATTTTCATCTTCAATACCTATTTCTACCTCTGCTAATTCTTTTGTATTTTCTCTCTCCTTTATATCTTCTTCTGATATTGTGATCTTATCTTCTTCAATCTCTTCTACACTAACATTTTGAATCTCATTCTGCACTTCATTCTCTATCTCAATTTCCTCTCTTAGATTTTCAACTCTTTTTTCTATCAGATTCACATGATTATTTGAACTCTCGTGTTCTCTATTATTTGCTATATCATTATCGTGAGTAGGGGAGTTATTGTTTATACTATCTTTAAATGTCTCATCTATCTCTTCTCTGTGTACGACGATATTATTAGATTTATTTTGTTTATCTAATCTATCTATTTTTTCCTCTATATTATCTAATCGCGATAAAATATGTTCTATAGATTTTTCTATTTTCTTTAAAGTAGTGTGATTGTCTGATATTTGTGCCGATTCATATTCTTTTAGAAAATTGGCAAACTCAGTTAGTATCCCCTTTTTCTCTTCCATAATTTTTGTAAATTTGTAAAAATTAAAATGGATAATATTTACAAAAAACAAAAATAACAAAATGTTTCTTGAAAATGCAAAACATTCTGGCTGGATAGAGGTTATTTGTGGCTCTATGTTCTCGGGCAAAACAGAAGAACTTATAAGGCGATTGAAAAGGGCAAATTTTGCCAATCAAAGGGTGCAAATATTTAAGCCTGCGTTAGATAATAGATATTCTGCTACCGATGTTGTTTCTCATGATAGCAATACTATACAATCTTTATCTGTTGATTCTTCTCAAAATGTCTTGCTTTATGCAACAGATGTAGATGTTGTGGGGATAGATGAAGTTCAGTTTTTTGACGATGGAATTGTTGATGTTTGTATGTTGCTTGCCAATAATGGAGTAAGGGTTATTTGTGCAGGATTGGATATGGATTATTTAGGAAATCCTTTTGGACCTGTCCCTGCGTTAATGGCGAGAGCAGAGCATGTTACAAAAGTCCATGCAATCTGTGTTAAGTGTGGGCAGCCTGCACAACACTCTCATAGATTACCCATTGTACAAGGAGAAGATAAAGATAAACAAGTCTTAATAGGGGAGCACGACAAATATGAACCCCTCTGCCGCCATTGTTTTAATATAGCATTAGAACAAGAACAAGTAACAAAAAAATAGATTGTGGGTTTTTATTCTTTTTTTAACTGCTCTAAGCCATCGCTCACAAAAGGTAGCATCTGTTCTGCCAATTGAAACATCTGGGTTGAAAACAAAGTTGGCAGACCATTTTCTTCGGTATAGTTTTTCTTTGCATTGGTTATGTTCTGTTCAATTTTAAAGATGGCTTTTGTCGGCTTTAGTCCACCTTTTATTTGATTACTTACCCAATTTTTGAAAGAAGAACTAATTTTTAATTTGTCTTGAGGCACTTTAAAATCCACAGGGCGTTCGGATTTTTCAGCATAATACAACCATACTTCAAAGCAGGAATTACTAATAATTAGTTCAATATTGTTGGCATTGCACTTTTGTTGCATCTCTGGCAAAAAATGTTCAAAATGGTCAACGTCAGTAATAAGAAAATAGTGGTCTGTGTTTTCTTCACTTGCAGATTCTTGATATTCTTTTGTTTTTTCTACGGCGAACTCTATAATTGACGGTTTGCCTCCTTTCTCAAAGTTGGGATTATCATGAAATACTATTCTGATAAAAGGAAATATTTCTGTATTTTTATTAATCAGACTGAAATAGTCTTTTTCTCTTTCCGTTCCACCAGAATAAATGACGAACAGTGCTTTCGGAATTTTCGAGGCTTCTGGTTTAGTGTATCTTGAATTTGGTATAGACGAGCTTCCTACATCGTTGAATATTGCAACATCGTTTTTTGTTACAATACGCTCCTCCGAGGGTTCGATTTCAGGGCAGCCCTTCTGATAGTTTCTGTCTGTTGCCATTTATTCTATGTTTGATATATATGGCACACCGCCATAGCGACCTTCCTCGTATCCTTTCCGAATATTCATAGTATTATGAATCTTATAGTCGTTAAATGAAGTCATCACAGAATTACCATTTTCCTTTTCAACCTTCCACAACTCGTCGGGACGGACCAAACCTTGTTGGTCTTGTAATAAGGTGAGATGAGTGGTACAGATTAATTGTCCTTTCGATTCTATATTGAAAAAGAATTTCAATAGGTTATAAATTAGCGTTGGATGCATACTGTTTTCTATTTCATCAATAACAATCACATCGCCTTTGCTTGCATCGTAAAGAGCTGGAATCAGAGTAAGCAGTCTGACCGTCCCGTCTGACTGGGTTGTAATGTCCATTTTCTTTTTGAAACCATCAACACCCAATTGCTCAAACATAAATTCCTGAACAATCTGTTCCCCATTTTTCAAGGTAATGTTGAAATTGTTGCGATTATTTGAAAATTCAGATAACCCCGAATTATCTGTTATTGATGCTCTTTGAAGGATTTTTTGTAATTCGTTCGTCTTTTTTTTATCCAACATCCATTTGTCAATAGGTGTTTCTTCCACTTGTAGAGAATCTGTAATATGCAATTTTGCCAATAGTTTGTTGGCGAAGTTAAGCAATTGCTTGTTCTTCGACATCATTGCAATCAAAAACGGGGTTTGAGTATTGATAGTTACAATTTTCAGTTCATTTTCAAACCAATTATATACTTTTGAAAGGCTACTATCGCTTATGACTGGATATTGTTTGTTCAGACAAATTATTGAGGAGTTGGGATTCCTTTTCATAAGTTCCTCGGAAAGCTTGCTATCTGTAGTGGGTGAAACTTTATTGCCGTTTCTTTCAAATATTGTCTCGTCATCTTTTTTACCAATTCCAGACAAATGTAGGTATTCGTTGATTATATTCTTCTGAGAATGTTGAATTTCAACACCATAAATATAGTATTTTCCATTGGTAAAGAATTCTATTTCAATCTTTATCGGTTCTTTGTTTGTTTTGACTAATTGAAAAAAGAAATCTTTCAAGTCGATTTTGTCAAGAAAACTATCGTCAATAACGAACGCTCTTAGGAACTGTAAAACTTTTACAAAGTTCGACTTGCCCGCACCGTTTGCCCCATATATCAGTGCATGTTTCAGAAGCGGAATTTGCCCAATCTCATTTATGTGATGTGGGAATATTTCGCGTTTCGGATTAGGAAACATATCAAAATCCGACCGTCTATAAAACGATAGAATGTTTTGAAATGAAACTCTTAGTAACATAAGATTAAATATTTGAATACGACAACAAAGATACAACTTTTTTATATATCCGTGAAAAAATCACGCAATAATTTCACATTATCAAAATTAGAAATCGCTTCGAAGTATATTTTTTTTTGAGTTGAATTATCCTTATGTTATTGTTTAGTCAGTCTTTCTAATAGTGTGTCAGGCATATAATAAACATACATCAACCACATTGAGCATATTGTCATCACGACAAGAACGACAGTTGATACAATCTATTAATCTTGGCAATTGCAATATCCACAAACCGCAGCAAATTAGTGCACTCAAAAGAGTGTATATAAAACACTTGCAAATCCAATCTTTTCGGAACACCTTTATGAGCAAGGTTGAATTGTATTTGTCATCGATTCTACTTGCTGTTTGAAACAACAAGGGAAATGCGAGGGCAAAAATTGCAATTACCATTGGAATTGCAAAAGAACTAATGGCATCTGTGTAATTGACAAGAATTTGTTCTAGCATATTTTCTTACCTATTTATTTATTCACATACCTATATGATAAGCAAGCTGTAATAAAATAGAATATTGCTTGAACCCAAAGAGTTAGATATTCTGGTAATATTTGCCCGATTTCTGCCCCCATGCAATTCATTTTTACAAATCCTTGAACTCCAGGGGTAGCAGGGAATATGAATGAAAAATATTTCCAAAATGTTGGGAAATTAGAGATTGGCCATGTTAATCCACTCAAAAATAGGAGTATCACACTCATAAATAGAAACAATACCATTCCTGTCTCTCTGTTTTTTATAAATACAGACCAAGTTTGTGAGAAGAATATCACCGATAATAAAAATGGCAATAAGAATCTATAAATCTCCCATGTTGAACTATAATGTGGTAGATTAAATATTCTTGGAATTAGTATCAGAATATATGTGGAGATAATTGAATAGAGGATAAAATATGCTAATCCTCTTCCAAAAATCTCTCGATATACTTTTCTTTTAAAAGGACTCTCTTCTTTTAAAAGTTTACCACTTTCATTCTCCTCTCTTCTTGTTCCGGCAAGCATACCTATCCCCAAAAAAAGTAATTGATGAATGATAAGGACCAATACCCCAGGCACAAAGAAACTTGCAAATCCTGCTCCGGGGTTAAAAAGGGCAACCATCTCATTCTTAACGGGTTCAACAACAGCCAATGCCTCTTGTTTTGTTAGCCCCTTATTCTCCATCTCTCTTAGCATTAACTCTTTATTCTCATCTAACATTACGATATTGGCTGCAAGACCTATGTTTTTATAGATAAACATTGTAGCCATATTTATATACAGAGATACAGTTGTAGTTTTGTGAGATACTGTTCGGTTGTAACTAAAATCTTCTGGTATAACAATTATCCCGTGAATATCACGAGATTGCATTTTAGAAATAGCCTCATCTATATTTATACAATTTATTAACTCAATTTCTCTTGTGGCATCTAATTTCTGAGAAAATTTTCTACTATCTGAACTATTGCAAAGATCTACTATTCCTGTAGGAATTTCATATACCTCTTCTTGCATATAGACAACTCCATATAGTAAAGGATAGGCAATTCCTGCCACAAAAAGTATAAGGAGAACCCCGCTATCTTTAAAGATTCTCTTCATCTCATTCCAGCAAATAGTAAATGTTTGCCGTGTAGAATTTTTTATATATCTTTTTCTGAGCTGTTTCATTGTAAATTACTTAGTAGGATAATTTTGGTATATCAGTGCTTTCTTTAACCTCAATAAAACCATAAAAGGTAAAAAGAAAAATAGGCATACACCTAAGATATTTATCCAGCAATCTTGTATTCCAGAGCCAAGTACACCCCATTTTGCATAAATTAAATAGTATTGTCTGAGAGGGAATAATTGTGCTATTCCTTGAATAGGGACTACCATACTCTCAACAGGAAATGTCATTCCACTCATCGATAGAGCTAATACAGAATATAAAGAGGCGGCACTTAATGCATCTCTTAAAACCGGGAATAATCCTATAAAAAAGATTCCCACTCCAAAAGATGACAAAATCAACATCACAACATTTAGCAACATAACCCAGAACGGACCATTTAAAGGGTATCCAATTATTAAGTAGATAAGAATCTCAAAAGAGATCCCCATTATCATATAGAGAATAAAATAGGGGAGTAGTTTTCCTACGAGTGCATTTATAACACTTCCTCCACTAATGTTAATCCACTCTTTGCTTGTTCTCATTTTTAGCTCAAACCCAATGGTAAATACAGTCATAACAACTATACATAATCCTAAAATGCCAGGCCAAAGCACAGATATTAAGTAAATTGCATAACTTGCCCAAGGGTTTCCTATACCATGCATATCTATATTTATAGGTTGAATTTGTGGCATTAAATCTACCTCTGAAACCCCCTTAGCCCTTAGCACACTTCTTTTAACACCAGCATTTACCACATTTGCAATCGTTAAGAAATTTTTATAAGCAAAGGTCCCGGGGACCATAAATGCTTCTGTATAATAGCAGGTTATAGTGGGTCTTTCTCCATTTACAGCCTTTTTGTATGTATCTTCTTGGACAAGCATAAAGCCATAAATTTCTCCCCTCTGCATAGCAATTCTCGCATCGTGATAAGAGGGATATTTATTTATAACTTCCACGCCCTCAACAGAATTAAGTTGGTTGTATGTAGTTCTCGATAAATAAGAATTATCTAAATCTACAAACCCTACAGGTATTCTGGTAGGTTGCCCATCCCATAAAAGGCTTAAGAAAAAAATAGCAGAAAATGCTAATACTAATACTGTACCATATAGATAGATAGGGCGGCTAAACATAATTTTTAGCTCCCTGATAAAGACTCTAAATATATAACTCAGCATATTATTATTCTATAACAATAGCACTCATTCCAACCCTTAGGTTTGGGATATTGCTAATAGGTTTTGCTCTAACTTCAAAAGTTTTAGCATCGTATTCGTCAGAAACCTTTGTTGCTCTCCATGTTGCATACGATGCCATTACATTCATAAAGTAAACTTTTGCTTTATAATGTTCTTCTCCTAATGCAGGTATTCTAACTTCTATTTCTGCACCAATTCGTATATTCTTTAGTTTATCTTCTCTAACATTAAATGTAAACCAAATATCATCTATATCTGTGATAGTCATAATTGGACCCCCTTGACCAACAAGCTCTCCAACTTTAGGAAAAATTTCTGTTATTATACCATTTGTAGGTGAGGATAGATTTATTTCGTTTAGATAGCTATTTACTTGATCTACATCTGCTTTTGCCGCTTCTACCAACGCTTCAGCTGCAAGTTTATCCTCTTTTTGAGCTCCATTAACAGCCATATCATATTGGCTTTTAGCAGCTTTCTCTGTTGCGACTGCTGCATCGTATTGAGCTTTTACTTCGTCTCTTTTTTGTGCAGAGATAACTTCTTGTTTATAAAGATTCTCAACTCTTTCAAAAGATTTCTTTGCTATATCTACCCCAACCTTAGCCTTTTGCCACATTTCAAAAGCACTTTGTATTATCTCTACTCTTGCTCCATGAGTAGCTTTTGAATTTTGTGCAAGGGCTGCTTTATTTTGTGCGTTTGCTTGGATAATTTTTGCCTGAATTTCTGGGCTATCTATAGTTGCCACTATAACACCTTTTTGAACTGTATCTCCCTCCTGAAAAAGAAGTTCTGAAATTCTTCCAGGAATTTTTCCCGATACTCTATATTCTCTTGCTTCAACAGAACCTTGGATAATTGTTTTATATGGTTTAGAAGTGAGCCAACCAATTAAACTTAAAACTATTACAACTAAAAGTAAGGCACCTAAACCTATAAGAAGACTTATTGTACTTTGTTCTAACTTTTTCATAATATATATTTTCTCTTTAATACAATTTTTCACCGATAGCTTTTCTCAAATGTAGCTCGCACATCCTTAAATCTATATTGGCATCAATCTTTTCTGAATTAGCAGATATATAAGCTGTTTGTGCTGCTAATAAATCTGTTAGAGATATTAGCCCCTCTTTGTAAGATAGTTCTGCCAGCTTTAAATTCTCTTGTGCAGCCTCAATATTACTAATAGCAGCTACAAGTTTGTTTTTAGCCTCTCTGTATTTAAATTCCGATTGCCTGATTTGCAGAGTTATAAGCTCTTTGACTTGTTCAATTCTTTTGCCAACAATTCTCTCTTCACTCTTTGCAGCTTTAAGGGTATAGATCCTGTCTCCAAAATGGAAGATAGGAATTGTTATAGCAACTCCAACAGAAAAAGTCCCTCTAAATTTTTTGCTAAAGCCATTAAAGACATTCGGATTAGTTGTTAGATAATTTGCTGTAGCAGCGATATTAGGCATAAATCTACTACGAGCTATATTAACTTGACTATGAGAGATTTTACTTAGCTCATATAGTTCATTTATTTCACCTCTTTGTGATAGGGCACTATTTATATCTATTGCACTTTCGGCATTA
>CAMNNS010000048.1 GCA_946545765.1 uncultured Bacteroidales bacterium
TTAGCAAAGGTTGGTTTCAACATACCCAAATAAAACACCAGCGAGACAAACAATCATTTTTGTTTATCTCGCTGCCGTTAAGTTGGCGGCTAACTGCTAAGCATAAAAAAAACAAGCGATGAAATTTCATCGCTTGTTTTTTAATATTCATCTTCGTTAAAAAGAAAATCTTCTTTGCTTGGATAGTCGGGCCATAACTCTTCTATCCCTTCAAATACCTCCTCTTCATCCTCAATATCTTGAAGATTTTCAATTACCTCTTCTGGTGCCCCAGAGCGTATTGCATAATCTATAAGTTCGCTTTTTGTAGCTGGCCAAGGTGCATCTTCTAATTTTGAAGCCAATTCAAGTGTCCAATACATATCAAAGATTTGTTAATAATATATAATGCTATATATACTCCCTAAATGGGTTGCAAATATAATAGAAAAATCAAATCACAATATCAATCATAGATTTTTTTTATCAATTATCTATGGCAACCAAAATTCTTCTGGAGTTTGTGTTATATGGCAGAAATATCGCGATAGGGTAAATAAAAAATCTGATAAACGATTAAGGTATTTGCGACCAAATTGTATATTTGCTGTAACTTGTTGATTTGCAGCTGTTACTAATAGGCTTCTCCTTTCGCATCGGCGACAAATGGTCCTTGCAACATGACAATATGCAGATTGAATAGGGGAACTTGGTAAAACAAATGCTTTTAACTGTGGAAGTTGTTCTGTTAGTTTATCTATTTTCTCCTCTAACCACTCTAATTCTTTTGAATCGCTCTCTTTAATCTCTTTTTTACTGCCATCTTCTGGAGTTGCAAAATAGGCAGCCACAAACATTAAAACTTTTTGAATTCTAAGGAGATCTTTCTTTATTTCCTCTCTATGTTGTTGAGTAATATTATTTTCATTGCAGAGAGAGACTACAACCCCTAACGAAGATATTAGTTCATCTACATCGCCATACGCCTCTACTCTTGGATGATTTTTAGCAACCCTCTCTCCACCAATAAGTGAAGTGGTTCCATCGTCCCCCTTTTTAGTATATATTTTCATATTTTTATCCCCTCTCTAATGTTGGATGTGGATTAACAATATCACTCTCTATCTGACCATCTTTAAGTCTTACTATTCTTCTTGCATATTTGGATATATCATCTTCGTGGGTAACAACTATAATTGTGTTTCCCGCCTGATAGATTTTTTCAAATATTTTCATTATTTCGGTAGATGTTTTTGAATCTAAATTTCCTGTTGGTTCATCTGCTAAAACAATGGTTGGATTATTTATTATTGCTCTTGCAATTGCAACTCTTTGTCGTTGTCCTCCAGATAGTTCAGAAGGTTTATGTTCCATTCTGTCTCCTAATCCTACAATATCCAATGCTTTAGTTGCCATCTCATCTCTTTTTTCTTTTGGCACCCCTGAGTAAATTAGTGGAAGTGCAACATTTTCTAAAGAAGAATATCTTGGTAACAGGTTAAAAGATTGGAAGATAAAACCAATCTCCTTGTTTCTTACATCGGCAAGTTCTCCATCTTCCATTTTACTTACATCTGTTCCGTTTAGAATATATGTACCATCTGTTGGGGTATCTAAACATCCAAGAATATTCATCATAGTAGATTTACCACTTCCGGATGGCCCCATAATAGCAACATAGTCATTTTTGTAAATATTCAGCGATACGCCATCTAACGCTTTAACTTTTTGAGAACCAAGAATATAAGTTTTATAAAGATTCTCAATTTTAATTACTTCTTTTCTCTCACTCATTTCTCCATTATTTTTTAATTAGTATTAGTATTATCTGTTTGCAATTTTACTAAAAAATTCTTTACAAGTTTGGGTGAGTGTATCTAAAGCAGCAGATGTATCCCATTTAGAAGTATCTGCCTCTCCTACTTTATTAGATACAGTTCTTATCTCGATAAAATGGATATATTCACAAAGACAAACATAAAAAAATCCTCCCCCCTCCATACTCTCTATTTCATATTCATCTCTTTTCTTTTGAGCTAAATCTACCCCCTCGCTAATTGTTTGAACTGTAACCCCTTTTGCTTTTGGAATATCTTTTATAATATCGTTGAAGAAATCTTGTAATTTGGTCATTTTTAAAACTCCATCAACAAAAGGGAAGGTGTTAGAATCTATATATTTGGAATCAAATAATGAGGTGAATCCATTTTTTGTCATAAACCCTAAATCGCCAAATCTCTCCTCCTCTACAATAGCCACCGAGCCAATAGGGAACTTATCTAAATTATAACTACCTGCAATTCCAATATTTATTACTAAAGTATAGGGTTGCCCATTCATGCGAGCTTCCCAAATTTTTTTTGTAACACTATACGCAACTGCAGTAGAACCAATTCCGGTAAGCATAAATTCAATCTTTACCTTCTCTGCAATTTTACTTTCAAAAGGTCTTAAAGCAATTTTAGCGCAATCTAATTCTTCTTGCTCTGCTGCACAAAATAATATCCTCATATATCTCTGTTTGGTTTTGCGAATATAAAAAAATTATAAAGAATATATAAAGAACTCAAATATAATGCCACCCTCGTTCCCATTTATAGCTCTAATCTCTCCTTTATGAAATGCTACGGCGTTTTTTACAATTGCTAACCCCAATCCCGAACCCCCTGTCTTTCTCGATCTACCTTCATCTACTCTGTAAAATCTTTCAAATATCATATTAAGAGTCTCTTTTGGTACCCCTTTACCTGTATCTTTGTAAATAAATTCAATACAACTACCATTATTCTCATTTCTATTTGCACAAATAAAAATTTTACATCCTTTACCACCATGTTCTATGGTATTGTCTATTAGATTTTTAAACAAAGAATACAATAACGAGTAACAACCGTTTATATCAATATCTTCATCTATTGTATAATCAAGAGTAATATTATTTGTTTTAAGTTTTATCTCTATCGCTTGAATAACATCTTTTATACAACTTAAAATATTCACTCTTTCAACTTTATAAAAAGGTTGTTCGTTTTTAAGAATATTAGCCTCATCTAATTTATTAAGTGTAGAGACCTCGTTTATCAAATGAGAAAGTCTTAATGTTTGAGAATAGACCTTTTCTAAAAACTCTTTTTTCTTCTCCTCTTCTATATCGGGAGTGTTAATAATAGTCTCTAAATAGGCTTTAATTGCTGTAACAGGAGTTTTAAGTTCATGTGCTATATTGTGGCTTATCTGTTGTTTATATTTTTTTGCCACTTCTAACTGCTTGAAAATATTAGCAATCTCCTTTCCAACGCTACCATAATCATCATTGCCAAACTCAATATCACTTAAATCATTATTGTTTTTAATTGCGTGAGTTAGTTGTAAATATGATTTTAGAGGCTTGGATAATTTCTTTGAAATAATTAAAGACGCTAAAATTAAGGCAATTAACAAAAGTGCAATTAGAAGAAAGTATTTATTGTTTTTCTCTAATTGAAGTGGCTCTTGAGTACTTAAAATAGAGTATGTTTTTATAAAAAATTTTTTATCGTAAAGTTTAGCATGAAATAGCAACTCCTCTTCATTGTTTGTAAATGAAGTTCTTAGAGCATTCCCTTCACCTTGTATTTTAGCTTGCAGAATTTCTGTATTTTTTATCTGATTATCCTGATACGATTCCTCTCTCTCTCTGCTATCATAAATTACATACCCTAAACTATCTAAGATAGTAAAATCTATCCTATTATTCTTTGTTATATCCTCGGGTGATGTGCCATTGGATAGCTGTTTATAAATGTCTATATTGTAATTACTTAATTCTTTTTGCAAAGAAGAAATACTATAACTCCTGTTTTGTTTTGAAATCCAGACAGTAAAGGCAAGGGCAGCAAATACTAACAGCAATAAAAAATAGAGCAATAACCTATATCTGTATTTTATTTTAAACTTTGTCATTTAAAGAATATCCGTATCCCGATCTGTTAACTAATAAATTTGAAGCTTCACCTAATTTTTTTCTTAACCTTGCAATGTGAACATCTACAGTTCTTTCTGTAACTATAGTATTATCTCTCCACACCCTTTTAAGAATTTCTTGTCTTGATATTAGTTTACCTGGGTGTGTCGCTAAATACTCAAGGATACTCCACTCTTTTTTTGTGAGAACTATTTCATTACCACATAAATAAGCCCTCTTATTTGAGAAATCTATATTCAATGGGCCAAAAGTACTCTTATCGGTTAGAGCCTCATCTTGCTGATGTAATTCGGTTGTCTTAACTTCTGAATAATTTTTTCTATACCGTGTAATAACAGCTCCTACCCTTGCAATCACCTCATTTATAGAGAAAGGTTTTGATATATAATCGTCTCCTCCATTCTCAAAACCTTTTAAGATATTTGGTTCTCCCCCTAAAGCGGAGATGAAAATTATAGGTGTCTGAATATTAAATTCCTTTCGTAATAAATTAGAAAAATCTATCCCACTTATCCCCCCAAGCATTATATCTAATAGAATAAGATCAAAGTTATTAGAGCTTATCACTCTAATAGCCTCTTCTGCACTATTTGAGGTAGAGACATTGTATCCGTTTTTTTCTAAATTGTATTGTAAAATTTCGCAGATACTCTCTTCGTCATCTACTATTAGAATAGTACCTTTAATATCTTTGTTAAGAACTTGTTCCATTATGATAATATTAAGCCCTTTGTACCCATTTTCTCCCCACTATAAGTCGTTCGCAAAGGTAGCGAATAAAGAGTATTTTTGCAATATGAGGTTGCATAGCTAAATTATTTTTAACACCTTTGCAAGCAATTTAGTATTTATAGAATTAAGAATAGACAGCAATGGGATATAAGAAAGAAGAATTTTTTGACCCTAAAATAACAAAAGAGTTAGAGGATCATTATTATGATATTCTAAAAAAAATTGGTGAGAATCCAGAAAGAGAAGGGCTTCTAAAAACCCCTCATAGAGTAGCCAAGAGTTTGCAGTTTTTAACACAAGGATATAGCATAGATCCTGTAGCAATTTTAGAATCTGCAATGTTTAAAGAGGAATATCAACAAATGGTTTTGGTAAAAGATATTGAGGTCTATTCTATGTGTGAGCATCATATGTTACCATTTTATGGTAAGGCACATGTAGCTTATATACCAAATGGTTACATCACAGGACTAAGTAAAATCCCTCGTGTTGTAGATGTATTTGCACGCCGTCTTCAGGTGCAAGAGAGAATGACAGTCCAAATAAGAGATTGCATTCAAGACACATTACATCCTCTTGGGGTAGCAGTTGTAATTGAGGCATCTCATATGTGTATGCAAATAAGGGGAGTACAAAAACAAAACTCTGTTACTACCACTTCTGCATTTACAGGTGCTTTTTTAAATAATGCAAAAACAAGAGAAGAATTTATGAGATTAATAGGGGCTAATTTGCATTAACAAAATTAGAACCAAATATCTAATCTTCCAACCTCGCACCCTTTCTCACCCGCCTGAACAACAGTAACATTCTTACCTGCTTTATTTTTTATGATGGCAGGTTTTTTAATGAATGTATGAGAGTGCCCACCAACAATAATATCTATATTCTCGGTGTTGGCAGCAAGTTTTAAATCATCGGGATTCTGCTCATTCCCCCAATCATGACCACAATGAGTTAGGAGTATTATTAGCTCGCATCCCTCTTTTTTAAGTTCTCTTGCGTATCTGTTGAACACTCTATATGGGTGTAAATATTTTATTGATTGTAAAGATTTTGGACTAACCAACCCTGCAAGATTAACTATCCCACCAATTATACCTATTTTTCTCCCTCCTCTCTTTATTATCGTATAAGGTTTGATAACTCCTGCTAATGGAGATTTTCCAAAATTATAATTGGCACAAACTATAGGAAATTTTGCATTTTTAGCTCTCCTTGCAATCTCATCTATTCCATTGTCAAACTCGTGATTACCAAGACATGCAACATCATACCCCAACGCATTCATCAACTCAATCTCAACATCTCCTTTAAAAATGGTAAAATAAGGTGTACCTTGTGAGAAATCTCCTGCATCTAAAAGAAGTACCTTATTCGGATGCTCTTTTCTTACAGAATTTATATAATTTTCTCTCCTTTCTACCCCACCTAAACCTTTGTGTACTCCCGATTTAAAACTCTCTATTTGAGAGTGAGTATCGTTTGTGTGTAGAATTATTAAATCTTGCCCTTGAACAGCAGTAACGAGCAAAGTAAAGAGAGTAAATACGATATATATTTTTGTTCTCATTTTATATCTTGAATTTTATATTTCTAAAGTTGTTATTTATCTATTACTATTCTGTCGTCGATAGATTTCTCTATAGCCTTATTATTAGAGGTTAAATCTATTATGTGGGATATTATTATATCCATCATCTTAATTTTTGTCTCTATAACCCCAGTGTTGTATTTTAGAGCGTAAAGCCCATCGCCACCATAAAGGAGAAAATCTATCGTAGCAACATTGTATGTCTTATTCTCATCAATAGGTTTTCCATTTATTAAACACTTTTTAACCTCTTTATTCTTTATCTCTAACTTTACTTGTTTACTCATAATCTGAGGTCTTGTTTTGGCAAAGTGCTTCATAAGCGTTTTTATTGTTTTTCCTGACATAGAGACAATTACAAGATGGTTATCAAAAGGGAAGATAGAAAGAACATCTAATTTAGAGACATTTCCTTTTGGCATTTCTGTCCTAATTCCGCCAAAATTCAATATCGCAAAATCTAATTTCATATTTTTTCTACCTGTAGTATCCAAATAGTTTCTCCCATAACTAAATAGTGCATCAACAGCCCAACTCGATAATGGGGCAACAGGAAAACCTCTATTCAATCCATTAGGGGAAAAACCTATCGGTGAGGATAATTTATCAACCTCTGGTTTATATTTAGCAATAATGGCACTACTTTTTAAATTGCTACAACATGTTGGGTTGTATGTAGAGTCTATTATTATTTTGCTCCATTTGACTCTTTTGTTTTGCCCTATAGCATTTATAGAGAATAGAGTTAAGAGCAATGTAAATAGTATGATTACTCTTTTCATATATGATTTTAATCTTTAAATTTTATCCATTTAATAATATCTTTCCAATTAGCTTTCTTACCGTAAGATAAGATCCCTATTCTGTAGATTTTAGCACTAATCCATGCCATTAGGAAGAATGTTCCCAGTAGTAGTGCTATAGATAAAATATATTGCCAAGTAGGGACTCCGTAAGCAAATCTTGCAACCATAACCATTGGTGAGGTAAAAGGTATAATTGAACCCCAAATTGCTACAGTGCTATTAGGATTTTGGAAGGCATTTAGCATAATAAACAATCCTATTATCAAAGGTAATGTTATAGGCAACATAAGTTGTTGGGTATCCGCCTCGTTATCAACACTTGCACCTACCGCAGCAAACATACTTGAATAGAGCAAATATCCCAATATAAAATATATGATAAATGTAGAGATAATTCCAAAAATGTTCATACTCTTTATTGTGTTTAAAAGAGTATCTAAGAAATCGGAATCCTCCTCGCCATCTACTGTATTTTGAATATTAGTTATATCAAGAGTATTTGTGTTACCCTCAATTAAATCGACATTCATAGAGTTTATGTTTGTCTGTACTGCAGATTGTGCAATCTCTACATTTGATTTTCCTGTAAAGCTACTAACCCCAAATACTATGAGCATAATCAAACATATCCAGATAAAGAATTGAGTTAATGCCACAAGTGCAACTCCAATAATTTTACCAATCATAAGCTCTAAAGGTTTTACAGATGAGACAATAACCTCAATAATTCTATTGTTTTTCTCCTCTATAACCCCTCTCATAACCATACCGCCAAACATAAATATAAACATGTAAATTATAAAGCTACTTACATATCCTATTCCCATATAAGCAACAACAGTTGTCTCTTTTTTCTCGTTGTTTTCATTATCTTCAGAGATCCTATATGTTTTTATAGAGACTTGTGATTGAATATTCTGCATTATATTGTCTGGAATATTGTATTGCTCTAATTGATAGCCTTTTAAAACATTAGTAATGCTATTCTCTATATTCTCAATTTCTTGTAACTTAATTTGTTCTGTAGAATGGAGAGAAACATTATAAGGCTTATATAGAGTATCTAATTCAGAAATTTCTAATATAGCATAGTATTTAGAATCCTTTAAATCATTTTTTAGAGAAGCAATCTCGTTCTCAACAAATTCAAACTTTAAAGATTTACTATCTTCTAAATTCTCTTTAATTATTCCCGATTTGTCTAATACTGCCACAGTTTTAATATCATTATCTGATGAATACGCTGTGATGAGAGCAGGCACTGTAATCATTGCAGCAAAAAGAATAGGGACAAGAATAGTGGTAAGGATAAAAGACTTTTTCCTTACCCTTGACATATATTCTCTTGATATTATAATTCCAATCTTACTCATAATTATTTTCCTCCATTATTATCGGTTGTAGAAGTTGCTCCATTATTCTGTTCCACTAAAGAGATAAAAATTTCTCTCATTTTTGGCATAAGTTTTTGGTATGAAAGGAGCTCATAATTGTTATTGATTAAGTTTATTATATCTCTGTTATTTGTACTCATTGAGGCTTCAAGTATAGCTATCTTTCCCCCTTTGTGATCTTCTTGTGAAATAACGCTAAACAGCCCCTCCTGATCTGCCAAAACAGAGCTATCTGTAGATTTATAAACCACCTCTATCCTATTTTTGCCATGTTCTTCACGCATTTTATCAACATCTCCACAAGCAATAAGTTTAGATTTGTTTATTAAAGCAATTTGGTCGCACATCTCTTCTACACTCTCCATGTTGTGAGTAGAGAGGATAATTGTTGCACCTTCGTTTTTTAATCTTATAATCTCATTTCGTATAAGTTCTACATTTATAGGGTCAAATCCCGAGAAAGGTTCGTCTAAAATAAGAAGTTTTGGATTATGAAGAACAGTAATTATAAATTGAATTTTTTGAGCCATACCTTTAGATAACTCATCAACTTTTTTATTCCACCATTCTTGAATGCCAAATTTTACGAACCATTTTTTTAACTCTTTAAGTGCTTGAGATTTGCTCATACCTTTAAGTTGGGCAAGATAAAGAGATTGCTCTCCGACTTTCATTTTTTTGTACAACCCTCTCTCTTCAGGTAGATAGCCGATACTCTCAATATCTTTCATAGTTAGCGATTTGCCATTAAATAATATTTGTCCCGATGTGGGCAGAGTGATTCTGTTTATAATCCTAATCAGAGTAGTTTTACCTGCTCCATTAGGTCCTAACATACCAAAAATTTTCCCCTCTGGAATCTCTAAGCTAACATCATTTAAGGCAGTGAAATCGCCAAACTTTTTATAGATGTTCTCGCAACGTATAATACTCATAGTCTATTTAATTATTGATTTTATATACCCAACAAATTTAAAAAAAATCTCTTTTTCTGCTTACCCTTGAATAAATAAAATATTGTAAGCCTCTCTTACCGGAAACCTCTCTTCCAATCCAATTTTAGTTTAATATCGGCTTATTCAAAATACCCCTTTAACTTATTAAAAGTCTCCTCTGTTATAACTTTGTTTTTTAGCAGGATATTCAAAAAATCTAAACTTTCAAAATAGGAATCATTCTCAAAACACTCCCTCATCTCTTTTTCTACATACTCTTGAATAAACAAGACAATACTATTATACACCTCTCTCCCGATGTATGGGTGGTTTATTAGAATTTTTTTATCATCTGTTTTAAAATTTATCTTTTTAATATCTTTTTTATCTACATAAATTCCCCCCTCTAAAGGCTTAAATCTCTCTATTGTCATTTTGTTAATTTCTAATAGTTGCTCAATTTTATAAAAACTGCCAAGCCTCTCTCTATATCTAATTATCTGTTTTGCGAAATAAGGTCCAATCCCTTTTACACTAATCAATCCCAAACTATCGGCGAGGTTGATATTTACTTTAATATTTTTTCCACCGCTTTTGCTATTATTACTACTGTTGATACTACTGTTTCTGCTATTGCTATTATTGCCATTGTTTTTGCTGCTACTGCTACTGCTATTACTGCTACTGCTATTACTGCTACTGCTATTACTGCTACT
>CAMNNS010000049.1 GCA_946545765.1 uncultured Bacteroidales bacterium
CAACCATCTTTTTGGCACTCTTAACAGTCTTAACAATACCTCTTTCTAATAATTTTCTGATGATAAATGGTTTATAAAGTTCTGCGGCTATAAATTTAGGTAAACCACATTCGTGCATTTTAAGTTCAGGACCTACAACAATTACTGAACGGGCCGAGTAATCGACCCTTTTACCGAGTAGGTTCTGACGGAAACGCCCTTGTTTACCCTTTAACGAATCTGACAGAGATTTTAAAGCTCTATTTGATTCAGATTTTATAGTATTAGATTTCTTTGAATTATCAAACAGAGAATCAACTGCTTCTTGCAACATTCTCTTTTCATTTCTAAGAATAACTTCTGGAGCTTTTATCTCGATAAGTTTCTTTAAACGATTGTTTCTAATGATAACTCTTCTGTAGAGGTCGTTTAGATCTGAAGTTGCAAATCTACCACCATCAAGTGGAACTAAAGGTCTTAAATCGGGTGGAATGACAGGGATAACTTTCATTATCATCCACTCAGGTTTATTAATTTCTTTAGAATCTCTAAAGGCCTCTATAACACTAAGTCTTTTAAGTGCTTCTGCTTTTCTTTGTTGAGAAGTTTCATTCTCTAAGCTATGACGCAAAGAGTATGAAAGGTCATCTAAATCTAATTTAGCAAGGAGTTTATAAATAGCACTTGCCCCCATTTCTGCAATAAATTTTGCAGGATCTTCATCGGGAAGAAGTTGATTATCTTTAGGAAGAGAATCTAAAATTGTTAAATATTCATCTTCTGAAAGTAAGCTAAGCTCCTTTATACCATTTTCTTCCGCTGCTCCAGCTTGAATAACAACGTACCTCTCATAATAGATGATAGAGTCTAATTGTTTTGATTTGATCCCCAATAAAGAACTAATCTTATTAGGGAGAGACCTAAAGTACCAAATGTGTGCAACAGGCACAGTAAGAGATATATGTCCCATCCTCTCTCTACGAACTTTTTTCTCTGTAACCTCTACACCGCAACGGTCGCAAACAATTCCGCGATACCTTATTCTCTTATACTTACCGCAAGAACATTCATAGTCTTTGGTAGGACCAAATATTCTCTCGCAGAAAAGACCATCTCTTTCTGGCTTATATGTACGATAGTTAACTGTTTCGGGCTTTAAAACTTCTCCATGTGATTTTTCCAATATCTCCTCTGGAGAGGCAAGACCTATTGTAATTCTATTAAAATTACTTTTAACTTTTGTATCTTTCTTTATAGACATATTACTATAATTTCTTAATAATCAACTAATCTAAATTAAGACTCAAACCTAAACCTCTAAGTTCGTGCAGTAGCACATTCAATGATTCAGGAATACCAGGAGTAGGCATAGGCTCACCTTTTACAATAGATTCGTAAGCTCTACTTCTTCCTACAATATCGTCAGATTTAATAGTTAAAATCTCTTGTAAAACATTTGCTGCACCAAACGCCTCAATAGCCCAAACCTCCATCTCACCAAATCTTTGACCTCCAAGTTGAGCTTTACCTCCTAAAGGTTGTTGAGTGATAAGTGAATAAGGACCTGTAGAACGGGCGTGCATCTTATCTTCTACCATGTGGTCGAGTTTTATCATATAAATAACTCCCACAGTAGCAGGTTGATCAAAATACTCACCTGTTCCGCCATCTCTTAACTTAGTAGTACCATATCGTGGAAGGCCTGCTTTGTCTGTGTACTCGGTAATATTATCAAGAGTAGCACCATCAAAGATAGGGGTGGCAAATTTAACACCAAGTTCTTTTCCCGCCCAACCAAGAACAGTCTCATAAATTTGTCCAAGGTTCATACGAGAAGGTACACCAAGTGGGTTAAGAACAATATCCATTATAGTACCATCATCCATAAATGGCATATCCTCATCGCTAACAATTTTAGCAATAATACCCTTGTTACCATGCCTACCTGCAACCTTATCTCCAACCATAATCTTTCTCTTCTTAGCAATGTAAACTTTAGCAAGTTGCATAACCCCGTTAGGTAACTCATCGCCGATAGAGACATCATATTTTTTCCTCTTACATTGAGCATCGTACTCTTTGTATTGTAACAAGAAGTTGTTAATCAGCGATTTAACCATTTGATTAGTATGGTTGTCTGTTGTCCAGTTGGCAGGGTTTACATTCTCAAAATTCTCTACATTCTCTAAAGCATCTTTCTTAAACTTATTACCTTTAGCAACAATTACGCTACCATATAAATCGTTAACACCTTGAGAAGTCTTATCTTTCAAAAGAGTCATCATCTTATCGATGAAGATAGTTTTAAGTTCTTTTGCTTTCTTCTCAAACTCCTCATCAATTTTTGCAAGATTAAGTTTTATAGAAGCTTTTAATTTCTTTTTCTCTGAATCTGAGTTCTTTCCAGCTCCCACTTTCTTAAACAAACTCTTTCCAATAACAGTACCTGTAAGAGAAGCAGATGCTTTTAATGAGGCATCTTTAACATCTCCAGCTTTATCTCCAAATATAGCTTTGAGAAGTTTCTCCTCTGGAGAAGGATCTGTCTCACCCTTAGGGGTTATCTTACCAATAAGAATATCACCAGGTTGTACAGATGCACCAATACGAATAATACCATTCTCATCTAAGTTTCCAGTAGCATCTTCACTAACATTAGGAATATCTCTTGTTAATTCCTCTGGTCCTCTCTTGGTATCTCTAACCTCCATAATGTATTCATCTACATGTACAGATGTTAGAATATCTTCTCTAACAATTCTTTCACTTAGAACAACAGCGTCCTCATAGTTGTAACCTTTCCATGGCATAAACGCAACTTTTAGGTTTCTACCAAGTGCAAGTTCACCATTTTGAGAAGCATATCCTTCTGTCATAATTTGCCCCTTTGTAACTTTATCACCTTTTCTCACGATAGGTTTTAATCTTACAGATGTACTCTGATTAGTTTTTCTGTAAAGAGGTAAATTATAGATGGTTATCTCTGGAGAGAAGCTTACAAACTTCTCATCATCTGTCTTATCATATCTTACATGTATCTCATTAGCATCTACATATACAATTTCACCTTTCCCTTGTGCTGCAATCTGAGTTCTTGAATCTTTCATAACAGGCCCCTCTAATCCTGTTCCAACGATAGGGGATTCAGGATTGATAATAGGAATTGCTTGTCTCATCATGTTAGAACCCATTAAAGCACGGTTAGCGTCATCATGCTCTAAGAAAGGGATAAGAGAAGCTGCCAATGAGGCAATCTGATTAGGTGCAACATCTATTAAGTGTACATCGTTTTTACCAACAACAGGGTAGTCTGCCTGCCATCTACACTTAATTCTTTCGTCTAATATTTTACCTTTGTCGTCAAGGTCAACATTAGCTTGTGCAACCATTTGATTCTCTTCCTCTTCTGCACTCATATAGATGTAACCTTTGTTAGATAAATCAACAACTCCGTCATTGACCCTTCTGTAAGGAGTCTCGATAAATCCGAGGTCATTTATCCTTGCATAAACACAAAGAGAAGAGATAAGTCCGATATTAGGACCCTCTGGGGTCTCGATAGGACACAATCTACCATAGTGAGTGTAGTGAACGTCACGAACCTCAAAACCAGCTCTATCTCTACTCAAACCACCTGGTCCTAAGGCAGATAATCTTCTCTTATGAGTCATCTCTGCAAGAGGGTTGGTTTGATCCATAAATTGAGACAACTGACTTGTTCCAAAGAATGAGTTAATTACAGAAGATAAGATTTTAGCATTAATCAAATCTACAGGTGCAAATACCTCATTATCTCTAACATTCATTCTCTCTCTAATAGTTCTTGCCATTCTTGCAAGACCTACGCTAAACTGATTGGCAAGCTGCTCTCCAACAGTACGTATTCTTCTGTTGCTCAAATGGTCTATATCATCAACTGTTGCTTTAGAGTTGATAAGTTGAATGAGATAACGAATAATCTCAATTATATCTTGTTTTGTTAGAACTCTAACATCCTCAGAAGTAGTAAGATTTAGCTTTTTATTAAGTCTGTATCTACCAACTATTCCAAGGTCATATCTTTTATCAGAGAAGAAGAGTTTTTCTATAACATCCTTAGCAGTAGCCTCATCTGGTGGTTCAGAATTTCTTAATTGACGGTATGTATAGTAAATAGCTTCTTTCTGAGTGTTACAAACATCTTTATTTAGAGTGTTATAGATGATTGTGTACTCTGTAGCATTTGCATCTTCGTTGTGAAGAAGAATATAATCTACTCCAGAGTCTAAAACTTTCTCAATAACCTCTTCGTCTAAGATAGTCTCTCTATCTACAACTATCTCTTTTCTCTCAATATACATAACCTCTCCAGTATCCTCATCCACAAAGTCTTCGTTCCATGTTTTAAGAACTCTGGCAGCAAGAGTCTCACCGATATGTTTCTTTAATTCCTCTCTTGTTACCTTTACCTCATTAGCGAGATTAAATATATTAAGTATGTCTTTATCAGACTCAAAGCCTATGGCTCTCAATAATGTAGTTACAGGTAATTTTTTCTTACGATCTATGTAAGCGTTCATTACATTATTGATGTCTGTTGTAAATTCTATCCAAGAACCTTTGAAAGGGATAATTCTGGCAGAATAAAGTTTTGTTCCGTTTGAGTGCATACTCTGCCCAAAGAAAACTCCCGGCGAACGATGCAATTGAGAGACAACAATTCTCTCTGAGCCGTTGATAATGAATGTACCACGAGGAGTCATATATGGGATAGCACCCAAATAAACATCTTGAATTTGTTGTTCAAAATCCTCATGCTCTGGATCTGTGCATGAAAGTTTTAGTTTTGCTTTAAGTGGAACACTGTAGGTTAGACCTCTATCTAAACACTCATCAATAGTATAGCGTGGTGGGTCAATGAAATAGTCTATAAATTCTAAGACAAAATTATTACGAGTGTCTCTTATTCCACAAGGTTCAGAATTTTGCGAAAAAACTTCCTGAAAGACTTTATACAAACCCTCATTCTTTCTATTTTCTGCAGTTGTATCTAATTGAAAGAAATCTCTAAAAGATTTTAACTGCACCTCAAGAAAATCGGGATAATCTAATAGTGCTTTAGAAGTCGCAAATGAAATTCGTTGATTTTTAGTATTTTGCAGCATTTTGGCTATATTTGAATAGTATAATCTATAAAAAACGACAAAAAGGTTTAGGGCAATTTTACCCTAAACCTGACTACATCCTGTTAGGTAAGGAGAAGTAGAGATTCAAATTATTTAATCTCAACCTCTGCTCCAACTTCTTCAAGTTTTGCCTTAAATGTTTCAGCGTCAGCTTTAGAAACTTTCTCTTTGATTGCTTTAGGAGCAGCATCAACAAGTTCTTTAGCCTCTTTAAGTCCAAGACCAGTTAGCTCTTTAACCTCTTTAACTACTTGAAGTTTTTGACCACCAGCTGATTTAAGAATAACGTCAAATTCAGTTTTCTCTTCAGCAGCAGCTGCACCAGCACCAGGAGCTGCAACTGCAACAGCAGCTGCGGCAGCAGGCTCAATGCCATATTCATCTTTAAGAATTTGTGCTAACTCTTGTACTTCCTTCACTGAAAGATTTACTAAGTCTTCTGCAAATTTTTTAATATCTGCCATAGTTTTAATTTTTTATGTGTTAATAATTATTTTTTTTCTTCTAATGTTTTAACGATACCTGCAATCTTTCCACCGCCTGAACTCTTAAGAGCTGAGATAACATTTTTAGCAGGAGATTGAAGTAACGCAACAATATCAGCAATAAGCTCATTCTTAGATTTAATGTTGCAAAGAACCTCAAGGTTTTGAGAACCAATATAAGGGCACTCTTGTACAAGAGCAGCCTTTAATTCTGGTTTACCATTGCCATCGGCTGAGCTAAATGATTTAATAAGTTTAGCAGGACCATTAGGCGTATTAGCAAACATTATCGCAGAAGAACCTTTAAGTACCTCTTCAAATTGATTTGCTCCCTCTATTTGACTGGCTTGAAGAGCTTTAGCAAATAGAGTGTTTTTTACAACCATCAATTTTACTTGCTGTTTGAAACACTCGCGTCTAAGTTTTGCAGTAGCTTCTGCATTTAACCCTTCTATATTTGTGATATAGAAATTAGGATTCTCTTTTAGACAATTTGTTAAATCCTTAACAATCTGTTCTTTTAACTCTTTTCTCATATTAAAACCTCCTGATTATTAAGATTCAGACAAACCGAATGATTTCATATCAACTTGAATACCAGGGCCCATAGTAGATGATAAGAAAACGCTCTTCACATAAGTTCCCTTTAGCGTTTGAGGTTTAAGTTTTATCACTGTATTTATGAATTCACTGGCATTTTGTGCAAGTTGCTCAGCAGAAAATGATACTTTACCAATGCTGGTACAAATGATACCTTGCTTGTCAACTTTGAAATCTATTTTACCAGCCTTAATCTCTGAAACAGCCTGTTTAATATCCATTGTAACAGTTCCAGTCTTAGGGTTTGGCATTAGACCTCTTGGACCAAGAATTCTACCAATTATACCAACTTTTCCCATAACAGAAGGGGTACAAACAATAACATCTATGTCTGTCCATCCCCCTTTGATTTTATCTATGTATTCATCTAAACCAACGTAGTCGGCACCAGCTTCTTTTGCTTCAGCCTCCTTGTCTGGTGTACACAATACAAGTACTCTTTTAGTCTTCCCTGTTCCATTAGGAAGGGTAACAACGCCTCTAACCATTTGGTTAGCTTTTCTTGGGTCAACACCAAGACGCATCGCTACATCGACAGAAGAATCAAATTTAGTAAAGGCAGTCTCCTTAACTAAACTGCAAGCGTCTGCCAACTTGTATTGTTTGCCAGGCTCTACTTTGGCCTGTGATGCTTTTTGATTTTTAGTTAGCTTACTCATTGCACATTTATTTAACATCGGCAGGGAATTCTCCCTCAACTGTAACACCCATACTTCGTGCTGTACCTGCAACCATGCTCATCGCCGATTTTAAGGTAAAGCAGTTAAGGTCTGGCATTTTATCTTCTGCAATTTTTCTCACTTGTTCCCAAGTAAGTTTAGCCACTTTCTTTCTATTTGATTCGGCAGAACCAGATTGAATTTTAGCAGCTTCCTTAATCATTACAGCAACAGGTGGCTCTTTTATGATAAAAGTAAAAGATTTATCTGTATAAACTGTAATAATAACAGGCAATACTTTACCAGCTTTTTGCTGAGTAAGAGCATTAAATTGCTTGCAGAAGTCCATTATGTTTACACCTTTAGAACCTAAAGCAGGTCCTACAGGAGGTGAGGGATTTGCTGCACCGCCTTTAATTTGTAATTTGATTAAAGCAGCAATTTCTTTAGCCATAATAATTATTTTTTACTCTTTAATTACTTGAACAAAATTAAGTTCCAGGGTGGTAGGTCTTCCAAAGATTTTAACCATAACTTTGAGTTTTTTCTTATCTTCAAGAACCTCCTCAACATTTCCGTTGAAGCCATTAAAAGGACCATCTATAACTCTGACAGGTTCCCCAACAACAAAAGGTGCCAAATTTGTCTCGTCCTGCTCCATCCATTCATCTACTTTACCAAGTATTTGATTGATTTCTGCATCTGGAAGAGGATATGGCTCTCTTGATTTAGGGTCTTTTGTAAGGAATCCTGCAACAAAAGGTATATCGCGAATAATATGTTGAACCTCAGGTGTTAAATTGGCTTCAATAAAGACATATTGCGAGAAACTTATTTTCTCAACAACAACTCTTTTACCATTTTTTACCTGATAAACTTTTTCTGTAGGGATTAAAGTCTGAGGGACAAATTCCTCTTTTCCAGCTCGGCGTATTTCGTTACGAATATACTCTTGAACCTTCTTCTCTTTTCCCCCTTGTACCCTTACGATGTACCATTTAAGCTTAGACTCACTCATAACTCCCGATAGATTTAATAAAGCAAGTTATAAATACCAGTCATTATGTTCTTGAAAGCAAAGTCCATAACCAATATGATAATAGCAAAAATCAGCGTAGCTAACATTACTATTAAAGCATGGTTTTGGAGCTCTTTCCAAGAAGGCCAGGTCACTTTTTGAGTCAATTCTTTGTATGACTCCCTGATATATGTACCAATTTTGCTCATTTACTAATTAATTTTTGTGAAAAGCATTGGAAGCAGTTGCCTTTCTTTTTTAAACTCAGAGAATCGTAACCTTTCTCTTTGTTGCAGGGGCTGAGCGAATCGAACGCCCACTGGCGGTTTTGGAGACCGCTGTTCTACCATTAAACTAAGCCCCTAAATAAATTCCCTGCTCCAAATTTCTGAAGGTCAGGGAATTTTATTAAAACTATCTAATTCCTCAGTTTGATGAGAATTATTCGTCAAGAAGTTTAGTAACCTGACCGGCACCTACAGTTCTACCACCCTCACGGATAGCGAATCTCAAACCTTCAGAAATAGCTACTGGGTAGATAAGATCTACAGTAATTGTAACGTTATCACCAGGCATAACCATCTCTCTTCCTTGTGGTAGGTTAATCTCACCAGTTACATCCAATGTACGGATGAAGAATTGAGGACGATATTTATCTTTGAAAGGAGTGTGACGACCACCCTCTTCTTTCTTAAGAACGTAAATCTCAGCTTGGAATTTCTTATGAGGAGTTACTGAACCAGGTTTAGCAACAACCATACCTCTCTTAAGATCTTTTTTATCAACACCTCTTAAAAGAAGACCTACGTTATCACCAGCCTCACCCTCATCAAGAAGTTTACGGAACATCTCAACTCCTGTAACAACTGTTTTCTTAGGCTCATCACCAAGACCGATAAGCTCAACCTCCTCACCAACTTTGATGATACCAGTCTCAATTCTACCAGTAGCAACTGTACCACGACCAGTAATTGAGAAAATATCTTCTATAGGCATTAGGAATGGTTTTTCGTTATCACGAACAGGAAGTGGAATGTACTCATCTACTGCACTCATAAGCTCCATAACTTTCTCAACCCATTGAGGATCTCCGTTAAGAGCACCAAGTGCAGAACCTTGAATAACAGGAGCGTTGTCACCATCATAGTTATAGAATGAAAGAAGATCTCTTACTTCCATCTCTACAAGGTCTAACATCTCTTTGTCATCTACAAGGTCAACTTTATTTAAGAATACAACAATCTTAGGAACGTTTACCTGACGTGCAAGAAGGATATGCTCTCTTGTTTGAGGCATAGGACCATCTGTAGCAGCAACAACTAAGATTGCACCATCCATTTGTGCAGCACCTGTAACCATGTTCTTTACATAGTCGGCGTGACCTGGACAGTCAACGTGTGCATAGTGACGATTTGCAGTTTGATACTCAATGTGAGCTGAGTTGATTGTAATACCACGCTCTTTCTCCTCTGGAGCATTGTCGATTTGATCAAAAGACTTGATCTCATCTGCACTAGTAAAACCTTTCTCTGCAAGAACTTTAGAAATTGCAGCAGTTAAGGTAGTTTTACCGTGGTCAACGTGGCCGATAGTACCAATGTTAACATGGGGTTTATCCCTCTTAAATACTTCTTTTGCCATAATTTGAAAATTAATTAATTAATTTATATTGATTTTGAATATTCTGTTTTGCGCAGAGCCGACAACGGGAATTGGACCCGTGACCTCTTCCTTACCAAGGAAGTGCTCTACCACTGAGCTACGTCGGCCTTAGAGCGGAAGACGAGGTTCGAACCCGCGACCCTCAGCTTGGAAGGCTGATGCTCTACCAACTGAGCTACTTCCGCGTTTTGTGTGGAGGGGGAAGGATTCGAACCTCCGAAGGCATAAGCCAGCAGATTTACAGTCTGCCCCAGTTGGCCACTTTGGTACCCCTCCAAAAAATATAAGAACAATTTTTAGAGCCGATGGAGGGATTCGAACCCCCGACCAGCTGATTACAAATCAGCTGCTCTGGCCAACTGAGCTACATCGGCA
>CAMNNS010000050.1 GCA_946545765.1 uncultured Bacteroidales bacterium
GAATTTATCATATATGAAAGGGATTAAAAAATTAGATATATCTCTTGAAAATCAAGAAATTAAAATTACCTATGATTCAAGAAAAACAAATGCTCAAACATTTGAAAAAGAGATCATAAAACTTGGATACAAAGCTGAACAAATTAAAAAGTAGAATCTTTAGATAAGCAGATAAGACTAAATAGCTAATTTACAAAGAAAAGAGCCCGGTACAACACCGAGCTCTTTTCTATAATATACTTTATAAAATAATCTTAAATTATTTTACCAATTCCATACCTTTACGAATAGCCTCCTCATTTTGAGGTATAAGATGATGGTGTCTTTCAGGTAATGTTTTCTTTAGAGCCTTTAAAACACTATCAATCTCAACTATAGGATGAAGTTTTAGATAACCTCCTAAAATAATCATATTGAATATTTTAATTAAGTTCATCTCAGCAGCAACATCCATAGCATCTATTCTGTAAACATTTATATCTTTACGTGTAGGAGGATTATTTATACCATACCCATCATAAATTAGAGTACCACCTGGTTTAACTTTATCCTCAAATTTCTCCATAGATGGTTGATTAAGGATAATGGCAGTATCATAACTACTTAAAATAGGCGAAGATATAGGCTCATCGCTAACAATTACAGTAACATTAGCAGTTCCACCTCTTTGCTCGGGACCATAAGCAGGCATCCAAGTAACCTCTTTACCCTCAATCAATCCAGAGTACGCAAGTATTTTACCCATTGAAAGAACACCTTGTCCTCCAAATCCGGCAATTATAAGTTCTTGTTTCATCCTATTTTCTATTATTGGTTAGTAGTATCTTTTAAATCTCCTAATTGATAGTAAGGGAACATGTTCTCTTCCATCCATTTATTAGCTTTTTCAGGAGACATTTTCCATCCTGAGTTACAAGTAGATACAATCTCAACCAAAGAAGAACCCTTACCTTGCATAGAGTTTTCAAAAGCTTTTCTAAGAGCTTTCTTTGTTTTGTTGATTGCACCAACTGTATGAACCGATTGGCGAGTTACATAACATGTACCTTCTAAATTAGCAGCAAGTTCTGTAATTTTAAGAGGATAACCATGCAACTTAGCATCTCTACCATAAGGACAAGTAGCAGTTTTCATACCCATAAGAGTTGTAGGTGCCATCTGACCCCCTGTCATACCATATATTGCATTGTTAATGAATATAATAGTAATATTTTCTCCCCTATTTAGAGCATGAATACTTTCAGCTGTTCCAATACAAGCTAAATCACCATCACCTTGGTAAGTAAACACCAATCTATCAGGCCATAATCTCTTAATAGCAGTAGCTACTGCAGGAGCTCTTCCATGTGCTGCCTCTTCCCAGTCAATATCAATATATTTATAGGCAAAAACTGCACAACCTACAGGAGAAACCCCAACAGTCTTTTCATTCATACCCATTTCTGCAACTATCTCAGATACAAGCTTATGTACAACTCCATGGCTACATCCTGGGCAATAGTGCATAGGAACATCATTTAATAAATCTGGTTTATGATAAACCATATTTTCCGGCTGAATTATCTCTTTAATATCCATAATTGTTCCTCCTTACATCATTTTTTTAAGTGCATCAACTACCTCATCTGGTGCAGGTATTATACCACCAAGTCTGCCGTAATGTGCAACAGGAATCTTACATTCAACAGCAAGACGAATATCTTCGACCATTTGACCTGCATTTATCTCTAAAGATAAGATACCTTTAACTTTATCTTTAAGAGCAGCAACTTGTTTGATTGGGAATGGCCATAAGGTTATAGGGCGTAAAAGACCAACTTTTATCCCCTCTCCTCTTGCTAATTCAATTGCCTTTTTAGCAATACGAGCTGCTGAGCCAAATGCAACTATTGCATAGTCTGCATCCTCTAACATATACTCCTCATATCTAACCTCATTCTCTTGAATCTGTGCATATTTCTTCTGCAAACGGATATTTATATCTTCCATAACAGAAGGATCTAATTCCAAAGAGGTTATAATATTAGGTTTTCTATTTTTATCTCTACCTAAAGCTGCCCAAGGAGCCTCTTTCTTAATTTGCTCCTCTGTCCTACGAGGTTTAAATGGAGGTAGAACAACTTTTTCCATCATTTGACCAATAACACCATCAGATAGAATCATAGCTGGATTTCTATATTTGAATGCCAACTCAAAAGATAGATCTACAAAGTCTGCCATCTCTTGAACAGAAGATGGAGCAAGAACTATAAGTCTATAATCTCCATGCCCACCACCTTTACAAGATTGGAAATAGTCTGCTTGGCTTGGTTGTATTGTTCCCAACCCAGGACCACCGCGACTAACATTTACAACTAAGCAAGGAAGTTCAGCGCCAGCAAGATATGACATACCTTCTTGCATCAAACTCACACCAGGGCTTGAAGATGAGGTCATAACTTTCTTGCCACAACCTGCACCACCATAAACCATATTTATAGAAGAGACCTCGCTTTCTGCTTGTAAAACAACCATTCCTGTTGTCTCCCAAGGTTTTTGTTCTGCAAGAGTCTCGAGTACTTCACTCTGTGGAGTGATTGGGTATCCAAAGTATCCGTCACATCCGCAACGAATAGCAGCATGGGCAATAGCTTCATTGCCTTTCATCAATGTAATTTCTTGATCTGCCATAATTTATTCCTCCTTTTTACGGTAAACGGTTATACAACCGTCAGGACAAACTACAGCACAAGAGGTACAACCTGTACATGTATCTTCTAATACAGTTTGTGCATAATTGTACCCTTTTTGATTAACGTTCTTTGTTGTAAGTGCAAGAACGTGTAGAGGACAAGCAACAACACAGAGATTGCAACCTTTACAACGCTCTATATTAACTACTGTCGCCCCTTTCATTTTAGCCATAGTACCTTTTGTTAATTATTGATTAAAGATAATTATTTACTCTTTATTGGTTATACATATCTTTGTTAAAGAAATCGAGAATATCATTCGCCATCATATATGCCTCTTTTGCAGGAGATTCTGGATTTATTGCAATAGCCTCTAAATAATTATTTATAGCATTTTGCCAATCCCCTTTCTTCCTGTGAGCATTACCTAAAAGATAATAGATTCTATCTAAAGGAGCCTCTTTTATCGCGATAAGATTATTAGCAATATCTATTGCTTTATCTGCATCTTGATTATTGAGAGCTAATTGGATATCTTCTACTGTATAACTCATCTAAAGTTTTTAACAATCTACAAATAGAGTCCAACCATATTTGTCCTCTATTAAACCTTTTTGAATTCCTATAATTTGGTCATACAATTTTTGACTTATCGCCCCACAATGAACACCATCACCAAAAGTATAACGTTTAGTTATCTCTTTGTCTTCAAGTCTTGCTTTATCATCAATAGAGCATATAGGGGTGATAACCACTGCAGTACCACAAGAATTTACCTCTTCCATTTCTGCAAGTTCATCTACAGTAATATCTCTCATTTCAACCTTTAATCCCATATCCTCTGCTACTCTTCTTAAACTTGCATTTGTAATAGAAGGCAATACACTATGAGAAGATGGAGTTATATAAGTATTATTCTTGATAGCAAAGAAATTAGAAGAACCAAACTCCTCTATTTTAGAATTAGTTTTAGCATCTAAGAATAACAATTCTCTATAACCAGCATTATGTGCTATATTATAAGGTTTTAGAGATTGTGCATAATTTGCACCAATTTTAACGCTACCAGAACCATTAGGTGCAGCTCTATCATAATTTCTTGATAATACAGCTGTTCCAGGCACCAAACTCTTTTGTCCCGAATAGGTACCAACAGGAGCTGCCATGATTACAAATAGTACATCTTGAGCAGATCTAATACCCAATTGAGGATTAACACCAATCAATAAAGGTCTTAAATACAAAGATGCACTTGTTTCAAATGGTGGAATCCACTCACTATTAGCTTTTACCGCCATTACACACATTTCTGTAAATTGTTCAATAGATGGTGCAGCCATATCTAAGAAAGCAGCACTTCTTTGCATTCTTTTAGCATTCTCATCAGGACGAAAAAGACGAACTTTTCCATCTTTACCTCTAAATGCTTTTAAGCCTTCAAAACATGATGAACCATAGTGATAAACACCTGCATAAGCATTTAATGCAATTGTGAAATCATTAGAAACTACAGGTTGCCCCCATTTACCATCTTTAAACTCGCTATATACAATAGCATCAGTTTTCGTATAGGAGAAAGATAAACTTCCCCAATCAATATTCTTCATATCAAATTATATTTAAATCTAATTACATAAAATTTTCTTACATAACATAGCAAATATAATAAATAAAAATAGAAAAATATAAGAAATCCTATTTTTTATCAAAGAAAATCAGAAATTTAGACTTAAAATTATAACTAAATTTACCAATATTATAATAATTTTAAAGCAAAATTTTACAAACATAAACTAAATCCAATGGATTTCCTGATTATCTGGCATTTACATGATAATAAATATAAATCACACAAACAACATTTATTTAAAATAAAAGTAAGATTTAAAACCCAAGATATTATTTAGTTAAAAAAGGGTATGCATACTTTAAATAAAGTTGCACACCCTACTAAGTTTATAATGTTGATTATTACTTTTTCACTTTAATTAAATCAGAAACCTCAACATATTCGTAAGGGACCCATTTTAACATCTTGTAATATAAAAAGTCTGGTTGAGATTTATCGTAATAACACTCAAGCATAATAGAATCGGATATGTTTGAATCATCTTTTTCTGTATGATCAAAGGGGTTAGCCCCTTTAATAAAATTCTTATTCTGCAAGCAATTCTCTAAATACTTTAGTCTATCATCTTTAAAATAATATATGTTTCTTTTAAATATTCCCTTTTCGTTTTCTATTTCATAACGAGAGAATATTATCCCTTTCTTTTTGATTTTCACATTCATAACTGTATTAAATATAAATTAGTAGAGGTCAAATAAATTGCCTCGTAAGCATTATTAAAATTTTATAAAAAATAAAGATCTAAATAATGCCATATCAAATTCTTAATACCATTATGGTGTATAAGTAATGGGATATTTTATTTGAGAAAAGAATAATTGAAAATACTTCTTTTCTAAATAGTTTTAATTTGCTACCTATTAGATAATTAAAGTATTTTACACTCTTAAAATTGCTACTTGTTGAATTGTTTGAAAAAGTAGATAGAACCCTATATTCGCTTGGAAGAGATGAATTAATTGGAGAAGAATAAAACTTTTCAAAGACAATACTATAATTGTTCTCTCCCGATTCGGCTTTAGAAAAATTAAAAGGAGAAGAGAACAAATAGGTGTTAATAAAAAATATAACAACACTTACCAAAATGAGAGCTATCTTCTCCTTCTTATTCATAAATATCAATTGAATTATACTAATTTATTACAAGCACATCCTATATATCTTCTCAACATCATCGGCAGTTAGAGTTACAAATCCTTTTAAGGCAGAGCCAGATACAGCCTTCTTTGCCATAATCGCAAAGTTTTTATCATCTATACCAATTTCTGATAATCTACTTTTTAGCTTGAGCTTGTTAAAGAAGAAATCTTTTGTAGCCTCTATAGCACGCTTTGCTATATCCATCTTATCAAGGTTTTTATCTATACCAAATACCTCAGTACCAAATCTTACATACCTATCTACAGTTTTATCATTTAGGCAGAATTCTAACCATCTTGGTGTAAGTATTGCAAGTCCTAAACCGTGAGTAATATCATAAAAAGCAGACAATTCATGCTCCATAGGGTGGCAACTCCAAACATTTCTCGCCCCACCGTTAATAAATCCATTTATTGCCCATGAAGATGTCCACATCAAATTCGCTCTTGCCTCATAATTCTTTGGCTCTGACATAGCTATAGGGGTATATTTAATCACTGTTCTAAGCATACCCTCCATAAATGTATCAAGCATAAAAAAGTTTTTACTTGTATCAAAATAGACCTCACAAATATGGGAAAATATATCTGCAGAGCCACATGCAGTTTGATACTCGCTAACAGTATAAGTGTTAGTAGGATCTAAAAAAGAAACTTTTGGTAATAATATAGGCTCCATTCTCCCTATTTTATCATTTGTATCGGGATTACTTATAACACCGCCAGAATCCATCTCACTACCTGTAGCTGAGAGCGTTAATATATCAACTATTGGTAGAGCTTTCTCAATAGGCGCCCATTTACTAAAGAAATCCCAAGGGTCGAAATCTACAAAAGCACCAGCAGCAATAAATTTTGTACAGTCTATAGTTGAACCTCCACCAACTGCAAGTAGAACATCAATCTGTTTTTCTTTACAAATCTGAGCCCCTTTTCTTACAGATTCAACTCTTGGATTAGGTTCTATTCCAGGAAGTTCGTATAATTCCAAACCTGCTTTTTTAATCTCTTCTACAACTTTGTCATAAAGCCCAATTTTCTTAATTGAGCCACCACCATAAGTCATTAAAACCTTTTTCCCAAATTTAGACAACTCTTTTCCTAAGTGAGATAACTGATTCTCACCAAAATAAACCTTTACAGGTATATCATAAATAAAACTCTCCATATATAAAAATATTTGTTCTGCAATTTAATAAAAATAATAGAAATAAACTCCCTCTCTAAAGCATCTATATTTTATTACAAAGCTACTTTTACTAATTGAACATTCAGTAGAACTTTATAATCTTTAGGTATGTTCTTATTCAATCATGCTCCACATACAAGATTATTTTCTCCACAATAAAATATATTATAAACTATCGGGATTAGATTGATAATAAGAGAGAAATCAAAAGAGGAACAATTATGGTAAAGAACATACCACAATAGGCTGCAATTGGAAACATAGAATTACCATCATTTTTGATTATCATTGGCAATGAGGTATCAATAGCAGTTGCTCCAGCAGAAACAGTTATAGCAAATTTGCCAAAAAATTTACTTAAAAATGGGGCAAAAAGAATAGTGAATATTTCTCTCATTAGATTAACAATTAAGGCTATAGAACCAAGCTCCGCTCCCCATTCTTGGCTAATCAAAATAGCAGTAATAGAATAATATCCCATCCCCGAGTCTATTGTTATCACCTCTTTTAGATTTAAAGAATAAATATTAAACAAGTCTAAAATATAAAAACCTATAATCGCCCCAACAATTGTGGATAAATAAGAAACTATCGGGAGTATTAAAAGTTTTCTATTTAAATTTTTTATTGTTTGAATTATCGACTTATCCAATCCAACCCCTACCCCTACAAAGAATAACAATATATATAACAGAAAGTTAGAAATATCACTATAATTATAAGAATAAAATATATCGGGAAGTAAATTAAATAAAATAAGGAGTACCCCCAATACAAAAGAAGATACTATTATTATGCTATCTCTCATTACTATTCTTATCTAAAAACTTTGTTAATCTTTTTATTATAAACAAGGTAGTTATAATCACCGATAAGAAAATAACAAGAGCTACTATGCCAATTTTTGTAAAACCTTGCACTATATTCTCATCTAATCCTATCCTGATTCCCATAACAAATAATAGCAAGCATACAGATATTGTTACCACTAAAGAGACCTTTTTAGAAATATTTTTTACAAAAGATTTATCTCTTAGCACCCACCCAACTACTATCCCTAAAAGCATTATTAAAACTGCATATAACATAATTCATTTATTTATAGAGAATTAAATCTATTCACAAATATATGCTTTTTTTTAACTATATTCACAAAGTTTTTTAAGATAAGTAAAACTATGAAAAAGAGATTCATTTTTATAACATCACTTGTTATTTTATTATTTACTACAATTAGTTTTTCATACTCTCAGGAATTAGAAAATTATCAAGAGAGTTGTACCTCTATCCTTGTTTCTAAAGGGGCAAGCTCAGATGGTTCTGTTATGACAGCACACTCTTGCGATGCGAACTACAGAACATGGCTTACAATTGAGGGGAGAAAGAGATTTGCCAAAGGAGAAAGAGATTATATACGGCATGGCTATATGCACAATGAGTTTCCGTCAGACACTACAGGGGTAAAAATAAAAGGGAGCATAGATGCACCTAAAAATGAGACATTTTCATTCTTAAATGTTGCATATCCTTGTTTAAATGAAAAACAATTAGCAATCGGAGAGACAACAACTACCGGCAAAAGAGAACTATACAATAAAGATGGTCTGTTCTGCATAGAAGAATTAGAGAGAATTGCCTTACAAAGATGTTCAACCGCAAGAGATGCTATACATTTAATGGGTTCATTGGCTGAGGAATATGGTTATGGAGATTGGGGAGAGTGTCTAACAATCGCCGACAAAAAAGAGGCATGGCATTTTGAAATATATGGAAGTGGAAAAAGCGGTAAAAAACCTGGTGCTATATGGGTTGCTCAAAGGGTACCAGATGGGCAAGTTGGAGTAAGTGCTAATGTGGCAAAAATAGGGATTGTAGATTTTAAGGATAAAGATAATTTTATGTACGCCAAAGATATAAAAGAGAGATGTAAAGAGCTTGGTCTTTGGGACGGTAAATCGCCTTTTAAATTTTATCCAATGGTAAACAATTATCCTAAGAACTTTATGTGGAGAGAGTATATAATTCTCTCAACATTAGCACCTTCTTTAGGATTAAAATATACAGATCAAGAGATGCCTTTCTCTGTAACACCAGAGAATAAAATTACCCCTGAACAGATGTTTGCATTTTATCGCGAGACTTATGAAGGGGGAGAATTTGACCCTATAAAAAATTTAAAGATTGGGGTTAAAAAAAGGGTAACAGTAAACGGTAAAACTGAGACTATTGTAGATTCTATTTCTCCTGTAAGTCCTTTTATGTCTAATGAAATGAGAACACTTTTAAATAGTTTAAAACCAGATGTTGCACCAAGAATTAGGACTATTGCAGTTATACAATGTTCTTATTCTCACATCATTAGATTAAGAGATTGGTTACCCGATGAGATTGGTGGAGTAGCCTATTTCTCTTTTGATAATCCGGCACAGAGTCCAAGAATTCCTATCTATGCAGGTCAAACAGAACTTCCAGAAGGATTTGATATTTGTGGACAAAAAAGATACAGAAAAGATGCAGCAATATGGTCATTCAGAGAGACTAATAGAATTGCCACAATGCGTTGGGACAAGACTAAAGACAAAATGAATGAAAAAATTAAAGAATTTGAAAATCAAATGATGGAGCAAACCCCTGAATTAGAAAAACAAGCAAAGGAATTGTTAAATGAAGGGAAAATAAATGAAGCTATTCTATTACTAAATAAATATTGTAAAGAGTTATTTAATTCTGAAGTTAAAACTTGGGAAGAGCTAAAAGCAGATTTTCTTACCATGTTTGCAAGGTCATTATAATAAGGTATATATAAACATAAATATGCTTTGGTTAATAATTAAATTTATTATAGGTCTTATTGCCCTTTTGATTGGAGCTAACTATTTGGTAGAAGGGGCAACCGCAATAGCCAGAAGGCTTAAAATATCTGATATGGTGATAGGAATGACTATTGTCGCGATAGGAACTTCTACCCCAGAGATGGTTGTAAGTTTTATCGGTGCAGTAAAAGGGAACTCCGATATTGCTATGGGAAACGTGATCGGTTCTAATATATGCAACATTTTACTTGTTCTTGGTGCAGCTATCACCATTAGACCTATAATGCTAAATAAAAGCAATTTAAAATACGATATACCTTTTATTTTATTCTCATCTGTTATCATTCTCTTTTTATCAAAAGATACAA
>CAMNNS010000051.1 GCA_946545765.1 uncultured Bacteroidales bacterium
ATTGGGCTCAAATTTTATTTATAGAGAACAATGGAATGGCATTTGGGATGCAGTTTGGTGGTATAGTTGGGAAACTATGTTTGAGTATATTTAGATTAGTTCTAATTGTAGCTATAATATGGTTTATCAACAGGTTAATCACTAAAAATAATCCCCGTTGGTCTATTTTAATATCTCTTACCTTTGTATTAGCCGGTGCAATTGGTAACATTATAGATAGTGCCTTTTATGGTTTGATTTTTTCAGAATCAACACTTTTTACAGTAGCAGATGTTACCCCTTTTGGTGATGGATATGCTCCGTTTTTATGTGGAAAAGTTGTAGATATGTTTTACTTCCCGATTATAAGAACTACGCTACCGTCTTGGTTCCCATTTTGGGGTGGAGAAGAGTTTGAGTTCTTCCGTCCCATATTTAACTTTGCAGATGCATGTGTAAGTTGTTCAGCTATATATATGCTCTTCTTTGAGAGAAAATTCTTTGCCAGTCTAACAAAGAAAAAAGAGCAAGAGAAGTAAAAAAATCTTATAATTTTTGCATTTGAGTTAAAACTAACTATATTTGCAATCCGAATACGGAAATAGGAGAGATGGCAGAGTGGTCGATTGCGGCAGTCTTGAAAACTGTTGAGGTGAATAGCCTCCCGGGGTTCGAATCCCTGTCTCTCCGCAAAAATCAAAAAGCATCGCAGCAAAGCTGCGGTGCTTTTTTTTGTAGCCAAGCCGTGCAAGCTTGCTTGCAAAAGGCTTGCTACAAAAAAGCACAATCTGCCACATTAGTGGCAGATGCTTTTTCTCTATTATTGCAAGGGCCTCCACGGCGAGTGGAAAGGGAATGCGTAGGCGATAGCCGAGCAAAATCCCTGCGGCGAGCAGAAAGGGAATGCGTAGGCGATAGCCGAGCAAAATCCCTATGGCGAGTGGAAAGGGAATGGCGAAGCCTCAATCCCGAATGGCAAGGGAATGCGTAGGCGATAGCCGAGCAAAATCCCTGCGGCGAGCAGAAAGGGAATGCGTAGGCGATAGCCGAGCAAAATCCCTATGGCGAGTGGAAAGGGAATGGCGAAGCCTCAATCCCGAATGGCAAGGGAATGCGTAGGCGATAGCCGAGCAAAATCCCTGCGGCGAGCATAAAGGGAATGGCGGAGCCTCAATCCCGAATGGCAAGGGAATGCGTAGGCGATAGCCGAGCAAAATCCTTATAACCATTCTAATTTGTGTAGCTTCTATTAATTGTAAGTTTTGCTCTATTTTTTATTTAAATAGCAATTTGTTTTGCTCTATATTTTATAAAAAATAATGATTTTTTTTGCTCTTTCTTTTATATTTTTTACCCTTGCACAGAGATCTTACATATTGAATCATAGCATATTGCAAAAGAGAGATTGATTATCTTTTGGGAACATGACACAAAACCTCGGATCACAAACCTCGGCTGGTTCGTGGAGCACGACAGGTAGGTAATATAATCTTAAAAATAGAATGAAATACAAAGAAATACACTATTTTGCACCAAAATACAATGTTTGATTGACGAATGGCAGGAAGTTCCTCAATTTTGGGATGCTATTCGGTTTGAAGTAGATTATCAAGATGAGAAAGAAGGAGGCAACTATTTTCTATCTCCGTTGTATTTTATTCTCGCTAAACAACTACTATAATACCTACTCAGAAAATTATATATTAATAGTTCATACTTCCTATTTGATGAAACAAAGAGTCTATTTAACATCATGTGTATATAGCTACTAAGTAGGCTACTCAGTTCGTTTGGTTTTGCATTTTTAATAATATCAGATGCTATTGGTTTAATTTCTTTTGACCTCTTTTCTAATAGTTTATAAAGTTTAGTAAAAGTTGGTTCTTCTATCTTGCCACTTATTACAGAATTAATATCTGGAGAATGTTTCCTATATTCCGTATTAAACTGTGTGGAATTATGGATATTAAATCCGAATTCTTTTTTATAAGCACCATCCAAAGCAGTTAATAAGGTGTTTTTTTGTTCAAGAGTTAGCCCAAAATTATCTAATAGAGCGTCCACCATCTTAAAAGAAATTATCCATCTATATTTTTCTTTTTCTGTCTTGTTAAGGCAGTTAAGAATTGCAAGGGTACATTTGCTATCTACATAAAAGATACTTTCTGCTTCTTCTATAAGATGTGGTAAATAGCGTTCGAGTTCTCTGTTGTATGTATCAATCTGTACTTTCCATATTAGATTCTCTTTTAATAATGATTTTAATATTTTATTCATCTCTATAATTATAGGTGCAAGATGATGTTGCTCTACAATGTGAAATCTTAATCTTATATGAAAATCAGGGTCAGAATATCTAATAAAGAAAAACTTATCATAATATGTTTTAAGTCTTTTTATAGTCTTGAAAAGCTGATTAGAAAGGATTTTATCTGCTGTGCTATCACCTGTATATATGTTGTAATAAAGCCAGTTACTTCCAGGTATAAAACTTCGTTCTACTTGTTTCATTTTCTTTTATTTGTTTAGGTAAAGCGGTACTATACACTCATTTAGATAACCTTCTCCATTTATGTCTCTAACAGCTATATTATCTTTATCATATAAAAATTCTTGAAGACTTATTTTTTCTTCATTTTTTATAGCAGATAAAAATGCCCTTATAGTTAAAATATTATTGAAATCTATAAATAAAACATTGTCTCCCATAGGAAAAAGAGCTAATTGTGGTAAACCTATCTTATTTCTCAATTTTTCTATTTGCTCTATAAGATCTTTATCTTGAAGCTTTTCCATTTCTTTTAACTCTTTGCCTTTTAAGTTCCATGTTGCCGGCAAAATAATAGTATTTCTATACCTTACTCTTGGAGTATATGAAAAGTAGCCTTTCAAAAAGCCCCAGTTAAGTGGATCAAAAAATAATTGTCCTTGATGTTGTAAATCGCATAGAAATTTATACACAGGCGTTGGATTATTTGAGTAATTATGTGCATTTGTAAGGCAAGGAATGATCTCTTTACCCAATCGTTTGGAGCGTAGAATAATTCTATTACCTCTAACAGAAATCAGAATGTCTGATAAATGAATCTGCTGCAAGTCGGGTAATGTAGAATTAGTTAGATAAGGAATCTCATACTCTCTTAAATGTGGTCTTGTCATGATATTTCCGACCCTTGTATCAGATAAATGAACTATTTCTGCTAAGATTACCCCATGTTCTATCTCTTGCTCTTTAGTTGTTATTTCCTTAACAAGTTTTTCTATTTTACTATCTAAATGATAAAATCTGGTTATAAAACTCGCTCCAGAAGCAGTAGCGTGTTTAAGGTTCAATAATAAACCACTCTCGTTATCTTTTATCAGTTGGAAAAAAATATATATAGTTGCAGGATTAACTTCACCTTTATTTTTTACCACAGATAATTCTTCTTCTGTTATAACAATCTCTTTATCTTTTCTATGCAAATACATCATCATCTTTTTAAGGAGCAGTTCTCTCATCAAATCTATTGTGGCACCAGTAGAAGATGAACTATTATTCCTTACTGGGGGTTTAAAAGAATCTATAATTGGATGCTTTGCATAAACTCCATTGTTACAAGGGTAACCAATCCCGATTTCAGAGTCTATTGCATTTAGGAGTGGTATCTCTGCATTTTCATATCGTTTACTAAAATTCCGTTTAAATTTTAAAATATCTGGATGCTCAAAATGAGTAGAAAATTTAAGCAAAAAATTAACAACACTTTCTAATTCTTCGATCACATTATTGCCAAGCTTTATTGTAGGGCACTCTCTAAAAGAATCCACTTGTAGAATATTGGCAACTCCATCCGGAAATGAGAGGTTCTTTAATAAGTGCTTTATATGTTTTAGCTGAGAAACCTTACTCTCATTCGCATTACTTGGAGTATTAATTTGAGCAATATATTCCAGCATCGCTTTATATGGCAATAGATCTTCTGAATTAATATTCTTAAGAGTAGTATAAAGTCTATCAAAATAGGAATCGCCAGTTATGGTTACATCTAAATCGCTTACAATAAAAGTGTTGTCAATTAGAGCATTTATATACTCTTTAGCACTATTTTCATCAACATTCATACTTTTAAGAATGTTGAGCATATCCATAAACTTTGCTCCGTGCTTAATCTTTTTAAGTAATCTTTCTAAATAGACATTGTAATCCGAAGATGAAATATGGTGTTCCCTATGCCCATAAAGATATTTGAAATCTACATATCTATAGTTTGAATTTACTCTGTATATAGTGTTGTTAGGATAGTATTTTATGCTTTGACGCACCTGTGGTATATTTAAGAGTTGGTTTGAAATCATACACAAAATAGAGGTATCAAGACGAGCTATACCTCTTATAAAACTATCTACTTGAAATACAGAGTTTTCAATAGTATTATCCACCTCACCTATAGAGCATGCAGAAAAAAGACCATACGGGGTAGGTCTTGTTGCCATACGGGTAATATATTTTACAAAAGAGTGTTTTACTTTTGTCTTCTCTTGCTCGGTTTTATTCTTATTCTCATTGAATAGTTTTTCAATTTCTTCGTATAAAACAGGGGATGCGATATAGATCGCATCCATTACCGCTTTATCTTTATAACAATTTATTAAATCATCCCTTTTAAGGAATTCCAAAAGATAGTTAAAGGATTTATGCGGAGTTCTTAATATAAACTCATTAAATGTTTTATATAACATACTTATTTAGCTACTCTTTAGTTTCATTAGGTTTTAGCCAGACACCTCCACTTTTAAAATCTATCTGTAGCGTAAAATTTTTAAGAAAACTATATCCAACCAAACCTATATATCGAGAATCTGATAGTGCCCCCGACTTGGAGAGGCTGTATTCTGCCTTAAAATCTTTAACGGTATATCCCGCTATAGAGGCACTATCTGCTTGAAATACTCGATATGAATATGCTCCTCCTGCACCAACCCCCTTTTTCTCCTCAGAATATGTAATGTTACTCTCCAAATTATAATCTTTAACCGTGTTACTCGTAAGGGTAATACCTGAAGCAGCACCTAAATCTAAAAGAAAATCTCCGCTAATCTTTACACTATCGTTTATATATAAATCTAATTTAACAAATGGTACATGATGGAAATTATGATAATGCCCCTGTGCACTATTTCCAATTTTTTTATTAGAATCTTGTTTTAATAGATATATCTTAGAATTTTGAAAATCCACAATAATATTTCTATTACTCTTACGCATAAACATTGTTCCAAAAATACCACCTACTTCTTCATAACGGATAAATTTCTTTAAATTCATCACAAAAGCATTTCTCTCGCTATATTTAATTCCACTAAACTGATAGTTCCAAAGTCCTTTTGCTACTTTACCATACTCTTTGTTCTCTCCAGCACCATCAGTAACTGCCCTCATAAGGGTATCTACCTTGCCAAAATTATTAACATATAGAGTAGAATCTAAAACAAAATAAAGGCAGCCAGTATCAAAGATGAATTTACTTTTTACAGTGTCTGCAATGGTAACATCAATATAAATTAGATTTTTGTATATTTCAAAAGGGACACACTTTGCATCAGAAAGCAAATCTTCTGTTTGCATTGCAGATTGTTCTTGAGAATTAACCCTACTTCCGCAAAATGAGATTAAAAGAGAAGAGGCTAATATTATCGTAATTATTGCTTTTTTCATTTCAAAGATGTTAAGTTTCGGGGTAGTCCACAGATATATTTAATATATTTTTACGAGTGCCTCTGCTGGAGCGGAATAGGAATGTTCAGGCTTTAGCCGAGTATAATCCTATAGCTTGCTTGCAAGAGGCTTGCTATCAAAAAATCTACTCTTTAGTTTCATTAGGTTTTAGCCAGACACCTCCACTTTTAAAATCTATCTGTAGCGTAAAATTTTTAAGAAAACTATATCCAACCAAACCTATATATCGAGAATCTGATAGTGCCCCCGACTTGGAGAGGCTGTATTCTGCCTTAAAATCTTTAACGGTATATCCCGCTATAGAGGCACTATCTGCTTGAAATACTCGATATGAATATGCTCCTCCTGCACCAACCCCCTTTTTCTCCTCAGAATATGTAATGTTACTCTCCAAATTATAATCTTTAACCGTGTTACTCGTAAGGGTAATACCTGAAGCAGCACCTAAATCTAAAAGAAAATCTCCGCTAATCTTTACACTATCGTTTATATATAAATCTAATTTAACAAATGGTACATGATGGAAATTATGATAATGCCCCTGTGCACTATTTCCAATTTTTTTATTAGAATCTTGTTTTAATAGATATATCTTAGAATTTTGAAAATCCACAATAATATTTCTATTACTCTTACGCATAAACATTGTTCCAAAAATACCACCTACTTCTTCATAACGGATAAATTTCTTTAAATTCATCACAAAAGCATTTCTCTCGCTATATTTAATTCCACTAAACTGATAGTTCCAAAGTCCTTTTGCTACTTTACCATACTCTTTGTTCTCTCCAGCACCATCAGTAACTGCCCTCATAAGGGTATCTACCTTGCCAAAATTATTAACATATAGAGTAGAATCTAAAACAAAATAAAGGCAGCCAGTATCAAAGATGAATTTACTTTTTACAGTGTCTGCAATGGTAACATCAATATAAATTAGATTTTTGTATATTTCAAAAGGGACACACTTTGCATCAGAAAGCAAATCTTCTGTTTGCATTGCAGATTGTTCTTGAGAATTAACCCTACTTCCGCAAAATGAGATTAAAAGTGAAGAGGCTAATATTATTGTAATTATTGCTCTTTTCATTTCAAAGATGTTAAGTGTTATATTTTGGCTAAAACTATTTTACAGGTTCAACTGTATAGCCCGCTTTTCGTAGTAGATTTATTAAACCTTCTTCTCCAAGAAGTAGTTCTACTTCAACGGCAATTAAAGATGAACCTGATTTCAAAACATTTGAAATCCCCTTTATTTTGTTTGTCAAATTATAATTGAACACACTATAAGTTTTAGGAAGTTGTTTTTTTAACTGTTTATCAAGTGCCACCATCCCTTCAAGATTTTGTTGTTTGTAAAAAGATACACTTGCTTTTTGAGAATTAATTATAATATCTTCACCCTTTATGGTCTCTAATAATACTTCCGCTTGCTCTTTAAGAGGTGCATAAAACATATTTAAAAACAGTTTTTCAATTTCTGAATCTTCTATTTTAATAACATTTTTACCTTTTTCTTTTGACATAGTTAGTAGATATGGCTCAATACTATTATATAAAGTATGGGTACTATCTTCTATGCTCTCAGCAACGTCAGGAAAGTAACCATAAATCATTGTTATGTAGACAACAAATGTTATAAAAGCAGGTTTTGCATTAAATCTTTTTAAATTAGGATATCCATGAGAAACAAGATATTCTTCTACTATTTTGTAATCTTCTGGGCTATACAATACGCTATATGTAGTGTCCTTGGGTAATAAAAGATTCTCTTTGAACATATTTATTATATCCTGATCACTAATACTATTTTTAGTCGCTCCAAATGTTACAAAATTTTTTGCCGAATTATAGATATTCCAAAAACCATTAATGCTATCTAAAAAACTATAATGTACTTGGTAATTAGTTCCAAAAAGATATGAATCCTCTGTTAAACCATTTCCACTTATTTTCCATAAAAGCGAGTTATCCAATTTTGGCTGAGTTGTGCAAGAAGCCATTATAGAAACTACTGAAATTAAAATAAAAATAAATTGTTTTTTCATAATAGGTGTTTTTAATTGTTATTTATAATCATACATATTTAAGAACAACTTTCCCTTGCTTATCAGGAGAAAATGTTTTGTTTAAGAAATCTAAATAATCAGTTGGGCTATAGATACTATCTATATTAATGTTAAATCTACCGTGAGAGAAGTCATTAATTGCCCTTTCTAAATCTTCTCTGGTACCTAAGCAATTACCTATAAAAGAAGCATTTAACATAGAGCACATTATTAATGGTGCGTATAAAGATTTGTTTTCATTTTCTGTATTAACTTCTTCAAAAGATAAATGCTGTTTATACATTCCACAAGATATATATCTTGAGTTAAAGTTAAGAAATTTTACAATCTTCTCAAAATAAATATCTACAAAAGGATCAATTACAGCATCAAATTTAACTTTAATCTTATTCTCCAAAAGGTCTGAAAGAGAAATAATGGTGGCACTTTTTGCCACATCTTTTATTAAACTATAGGCTGAGTTACCTTTTGATGAGATGGTATATATATTTATAGGAAGGTTTTTAAGGACACTTAAAGTAGCCAATGAAGTGTTAGAAGTAGCTGCAGTAACAAGAACATTCTCCCCTTTCTTAAGTTCAAGCTTTCTTACCATACTATAAACAGTCTGAGCAGCTATAGTAAATGAGGCAGCCACCTCATCAGGCATCTCATTAGGTACTTTAATGAGCTGATTTTCACTTAATATTTGCAATTCTTGAGAGGCATAATTTGTTGGCACTCCTCCAAAACTTCCATCTGCACGTAAATGATATGTACAATCTGCCATTACCCTATCACCAATTTTTAGAGTTTTTACGGTGGGTCCTACCTCTAACACATCTGCCACAAAATCGGAACCTATTGGGGAATAAAAATAATTATTGTTCCCACTTAGGAGTTTACACTTTTCATTTAAGAGATGAATTAGAGCTTTATCTCTATAATTGCATGAGAAAGCTCTAATTTTAAGTAAGACAGAATTTTCTCTAAAATACTTTTTAGAATCTAAATCGGGTACATTAAGTTGAGCCACAGATATGTTCTCACCATCTAATACAAAATCTTTTATATCTATATCTCTAAAAGTGTTTTTTATATGTTTATTACAAATAGCTATAACTCTCATAATTTTAATTATTTAAAAAAGAAGACAACTTTGCCAATTTACAGTAGGATTACTTCTATTCAAAATTGTGAGTAAAGAGGCGGGGTATCCATAAAACAAAGAGCTATTTCTAAAATAGTCTCTCTCTTCATTCTTGTAGTTTTCTAATTTTTTAATGAATTGCAGCTCCAATTTTTCATATATCGTTTCTGCTATTAAATTACATTCCACAATTTGTGAAAGCTTATACAACTCTTTGAATATATAATATAGAGAGGGCAAACCGTGGCATAGACATAAGTCATAAGAACTAAGTGTAACTCTGCTAATTATATGCATAACAATCTCACAGCCATATTTATAATATTCTTCTCTACTTAGAAGTTTATAAATCTTTAGAAGTGCATAAGCAATCATTAAATCTCCATAACACCAAGCAATTCCAGAAGATTGTTTTTGACCATCTTCATATACAAATGATGGAAAATAAGATTTTTCTACCATCTCAAATTTATACGATAAAAGAATTTGAGATAATTTGAGAATAGTATTGTTTGAACAATAGTCTCTGCATTTCTCTTTAATTATTAATAGCATAAGTAATATACCAGTA
>CAMNNS010000052.1 GCA_946545765.1 uncultured Bacteroidales bacterium
ACTATTCTCCCGATGCATGCCCCTATTATTTCATCTCTTAATCAAGGGGTTGTCAGCTTTCTGTTGGACAATAACGAAAAGCTCGATAATATAGAGGTGTCTGATAAAGAAAATATACCTTTAAGTTTAAATAATGGGAGAGGTGAGGTAGATATTAAGGGTGGCTTTATAGAGATGAATGAGGATAAAGTAACAGTTTGTATTTTGTAAACTAATAGTGTTGATTAAAAAATGATTATAAAAAAATATTTGATACATAATTGGATACTTTGTACAAGTTTGTTGTTTTTAACATTATTATTGTATCTTTTTGTATTTAAGACAATTAGTGCTACCGATTTTATATATTTGAATATTATTGTTGTCTGTTGTTTTATTATACATACTCTTTCTTTAGCTTTATTATTGAAACTTAATAAAAAAAGACCTAAACAGAAGCCATTAAATTATTTGATTATAAAGGCTATAAGAATTTTCCTTTTACTTGCTTTTGCAGTTATTATCTGTTTTATTGTTAAGGAGAATCTAAAGATTATTTTAATCTTTTTTGCTATTTGTTATTTGATTTGGCTTCTTTTTGATACTTTGTTTTATTACAAGAATAACGCTCAAATAATGGGTTAATTATATGGGTAAAAAGATTTACATATTAGTTTTTGTTGTAGTATGTTTAATACTACCTGTAAATCTTTATTCTAATGTTAATACCTCATTATCAGAAAGCAATGTGCATGATGATAAAGAGGAAGGTGTGAATGTGCAAGAGATTATTTTTGACCATATTTTAGATTCATACGAGTGGCATATCACGACATTTGGTCATAAGCATATATCTATACCTCTCCCTGTTATTCTATATAGTAAACATAGTGGTTGGCATATCTTTTTATCTAATAAGTTACATAAAAATGGTGGAAGTTATAAAAATTTTTATCCCGCTCCAATCGATCATCCTCGTGCAGGTAAATTATTAGAAAAGATGCCCGATGGGACATTTGTAAGACCTTTTGATCTATCATTTACCAAGATGTCTTTATCTGTATTGCTTAATTCTATTTTACTCGCAATTCTTATTCTAAGTGTTGCAAGGTGGTATAGAAAGCATCTTGATGGAAGTGGTGTTCCTGGGAAATTTGCAACAGCAATTGAATTTGTAGTTATGATGGTAGAAGATGATATAATTAAACCTTGTGTTGGTAAAAATTATAAAAAATTCTCACCTTATTTACTTACAGTCTTCTTTTTTATATTGATTAGTAATTTAATGAGTCTGGTCCCATTTTTCCCTGGAGGTGTGGGAATTACAGCCAATATGACAATAACCATGTTTTTAGCTCTTTGTACTTTTATTGCTGTAAATATTTTTAGTACAAGGGAACATTGGAGAGAAATTTTGTGGCCTGATGTACCTGTTATGTTAAAAGCACCTATACCTCTTATGCAGGTAATAGAGTTTGTAGGGATATTTACAAAACCTATCGCTTTGATGATAAGATTATTTGCTAATATATTAGGTGGGCATATGGCGATGCTTGTTCTTACTTCTTTGATATTTATTGGGTTTGGAGTAGGTAAAGCGATGGGTTCATCGATGACATTCATATCTGTATTTTTTAATACATTTATGAGTGTTTTAGAGTTGCTTGTAGCTTTTTTACAGGCTTATGTATTTACACTATTAAGTGCAGTATTTATTGGAAATGCTCAGATTGAACACCATACTCAATAATGAATTTGAATGAATTAATTATATAAACAATTTAAAATTAAACAGTTATGATGACTATTTTATCGATTATTTTAGAGTACACAATGGAAATTGCTATTAGCAAGAGTGTAGCGGTATTAGGTGCCGGCTTTGTTGTTTTAGCTGCAGCTACAGGTATTGGCAAAATTGGTTCAAATGCTATGGATGCTATCGCTCGTCAACCACAAGCTGCCTCTGATGTTAGAAGTGCAATGATTCTTTCGGCTGCTTTGATTGAGGGTGTTGCCCTTATTGCAGTAATTGTTTGTATGTTATCATATTTTGTGCAACTTGGTTAATCTTTTTTAAACTAATTTGTTATGGCTTTATTACTCCCTGACGGTGGTTTATTATTTTGGACACTAATTAGTTTTGGTATAGTTTTTTTTCTCCTTGCTAAGTTTGGGTTTCCTGTAATAACTAAATCTGTAGAAAAACGCAGAGAGTTTGTTCAATCATCTTTAGAAGGGGCTAAAGAGGCCCAAATTAAACTCTTAAATCTTAAACAAGAAGGTGATGCACTAATTGAATCTGCTAATAATGAACAGGGTAAGATTCTTAGGGAGGCTGCTGCAGAGAGAGATAAAATAATTAAAGTAGCCAAGGAACAAGCATCTATTATTGCAAAAAAAGAGTTTGATGATGCTAAGTTGCAGATTGCCAAAGAGAGAGATGAGGCCATACTGAATATTAGAAGAGAGGTGGCGATGTTATCTTGTGATATTGCCGAAAAAATATTGCGAGAAAAATTGTCTGATAAACAAACTCAAATGGAGTTTATAGAGAAGATGTTAGGAGAAATGTCACGCCAGAATAAACTCTCTAATTAACGATATGGAAGTAGGTATTTTATCTGTCAGATATGCGAAAGCACTTTACGACTTTGCAAAACAAAAGCAAGTTGATAAAGAGGTTTATGATATTATGAGAGTTCTAATAAACTCTTTCACAGATAATCTACGTTTAGCTGTTACTGTAAATGACCCGTTATTAGACCCTTCTGATAAGATAGGTTTATTGATGACAGCTTCTGGTATATACTCAACTCATAATGATATTCAAAAGAACGATTTAGTTATAAGTGTAATACGAGATTTTTTCAAGCTTGTTATTAACAACAAAAGAGAGGGGTATATAAGAACTATCGCGATGAATTATCAAGAAATATATAGAAAAGAGAATAATATCGCGATTGCAAAAATTACCACAGCTGTAGAATTGGACAAAAATGTAGAGGAGATGATTCTAAAAAGAGCGTCACAGATATTACATAAAGATATTGAATTACATAAGGTTATAGATAAAAAAATAAATGGAGGATTTATCTTAGATGTTGATGGGTATAGAGTTAATGCTTCTGTATCTTCTCAAATTTCAAAAATTAAAAGAACTTTATTAGATAAAAATAGAAGAATCGTTTAATATGGTAGGAAACATTAAAGCAAGTGAGGTGTCTCAAGTCTTAAAAGAGCAATTGGCTGGCATAGACTCTCAAATTCAATTAGATGAAGTTGGTACAGTGTTGCAGGTTAGCGATGGAGTAGTTCGTATTTATGGACTAAGAAAGGCTCAGGCTAATGAGTTGCTTGAGTTTGAAAATGGTGAAATGGCTGTTGTGATGAATTTGGAGGAGGATAATGTGGGAGCTGTTTTATTAGGTCCTACTGATGAAATTAAAGAGGGATTCTCTGTTAAAAGAACTAAACGAATAGCTTCTATTAGGGTAGGGGAGAAGATGTTAGGTAGAGTTATAAATCCACTTGGTGTCTCATTAGATGGTAAAGGGGAGATAGATGGCGAATTATATGAAATGCCATTAGAGAGAAAAGCCCCTGGTGTAATTTACAGACAGCCTGTTAATCAACCTCTTCAGACAGGAATTAAAGCTATTGACTCTATGATTCCTATTGGTAGAGGACAAAGAGAGTTGATAATTGGTGATAGACAAACTGGTAAGACAGCTATCGCGATAGATACAATAATAAACCAGAAAGCCAATTATGATGCTGGCGATCCTGTCTATTGTATATATGTGGCTGTTGGGCAAAAAGGTTCTACTGTTGCCTCTTTAGTTAATACATTAGTTTCTTATGGTGCAATGGATTATACTATTGTTGTTTGTGCCACTGCTGCAGACCCTGCTGCACTTCAATATTTTGCACCATTTGCAGGAGCTGCTATTGGAGAATACTTTAGAGATACCGGTAGAAATGCACTTGTTATATATGACGATTTGTCTAAACAAGCTGTCTCTTATAGAGAGGTCTCTTTGATTTTGAGAAGACCTTCTGGTAGGGAAGCTTACCCTGGGGATATATTTTATTTACACTCAAGATTATTGGAGAGAGCTGCTAAAATCATAGATCAACAAGAGGTTGCCGAGAAAATGAACGATTTGCCTGAAAGTTTAAAAGGGATAGTTAAAGGTGGAGGTTCCTTAACTGCTCTCCCAATAATTGAGACTCAAGAAGGTGACGTTTCTGCCTACATTCCAACTAATGTAATTTCTATTACCGATGGACAAATTTTCTTGGATACAGATTTATTTAATCAAGGAAACAGACCTGCGATTAATGTGGGTATTTCTGTAAGCCGTGTTGGTGGTAATGCACAGATAAAATCTATGAAAAAAGTTGCCGGTACATTAAAAATTGATCAAGCACAATATCAAGAACTTGAGTCATTTACAAAGTTCGGTGGCGAAATGGATAAAGTTACTGCAATGGCAATAGATAAAGGGAGAAAAAATAGTAGATTGTTAGTTCAACAACAATATAGCCCGATGGTTGTAGAAGAACAAGTTGCTATACTTTATTGCGGTACTCATGGTTTGTTCAAGGATATAAATATAGATGATGTGTTAGAGTTTGAAAAAGAGTTTATCCAATCATTAAGATTGAACCATTCCGATGTTTTACAGAAGATTAGAGAAGGTGTTATAAATGATGATATAACAAAAATTTTAGACGAAACTGCTAAAAAAATTTCAAACCAATTATCTAAATCGTAATAATGGCATCTTTAAAAGAGACAAAACAAAGGATTGCCTCTGTTCGTGGAACAAGGAAAGTTACTTCTGCAATGAAGATGGTATCTTCTGCAAAACTGCATAAAGCTCAGAGTATTATCCTTAATATGTTGCCATACCAGAAGAAGTTGGAGACAATTTTATCTAACTTTATGAGTGGTGAAAAGTGTGAGATTAAATCTCCTTATATCATAGAGAAAACTAAAGATGGAATTTTAGAAACTTCTAACTCTGCCCCCAAAAAGTTAAACAAAAAGAAAATAGCTATTATTGTATTTTCTTCTAATTCAGCCTTATGTGGTGCTTTTAACTATAATATTATTAAGGAATTTACATCTTCTGTCCTCTCTTTTCGTGATCAAATAGAGAGTGAGAATCATGATATAGAAGATATAATAGATGTCTATCCTATCGGGAAAAAGATAGAAGATGCTGTAAAAAAGATGGGTTTTAATATAGCATACTCTCCTATTTTAGAAGATGATATACTTGCTTATCAACACCTTGCAGCAAAACCAAATTATTTCCAAATTTATCAATTGGCACAACATTTAATGGATGAATATATTAAAGGTGAATTGGATAGGGTAATTTTAATTTATCACCATTTTAAGTCTGCGGGTGTTCAAACTATTGAGAATAAAACCTATTTGCCAATTGATTTGAGTGATATTAAAGAGAATTATAAAGCAGATATGTCTGAGCAAGCATATCTTCATAATTATATTGTAGAACCATCTATACCAGAGGTTTTATCTTCATTGATCCCGCAAGTTTTAGTTCAAAAATTATATACTGCATTAGCCGATTCGTTTGCTTCTGAACACGCAACAAGGACAATGGCAATGCAGGTTGCTACAGATAATGCCGATGATTTAATTTCTGAATTAACAATCCTTTATAATAAATCGCGACAACAGGCAATAACTGCAGAATTATTAGATATTGTTGCTGGAAGCGTTAAATAAATCTCGATTCTTTATTATGAAAACAATAATTTTTGTCTGCCTGTCTCCTGTTTACTTGACTATAACAATAGGGTTAGAGCATTTTTTGCCATTCAGTTTAAATGATTCTTTTACTTTTAACTTTGACTCGTTTAATTTACACTTATAGGTGACCTCGCTTATGCTACCATCGGGCCATTTAATTGTCATCTGCTCTGTATCATTATTTTCCCTGTCAAATTCGCCAAATGCTATATAATAACAATCTGAACCTTTTTCAACTCTTGCCCCTCCATATATAGGCATTATGACTTTAGTGACAGGGGAAATGTCGTTCTTATCTATTACCTCGCTGTAATTTCTGAATGATATCTTTGTGCCAATCAGCCAAGTATTATTGTTGGCTGGGTCAAGCATATCATTGCCATGTGAATCTTGCACTTGAATTTTAAATGTAATAGGGACCCAATCAATTTCAAGAAGCTCACTCTCTTTATCGCATCCATTAAAGCAAATGATTGCAATTAGAATTACCAGTATTCGTTTCATAGACTTTATTTTTAAGAAATAACGTAACGTGTTTTGTAATACTTCCATAATGATGCGGAAACTACATCTATAGTGACACACAAATTCTGATTTATGGATGTAAAGATATGTAATCCGATTGTAAAAATCAAGGTTAGACTATGGACGAAAGCTCTCCAATGACACTAAGCAGAGGATTAGTAAGTCGATGTGTGATTACTGGGCTAAGTTGCCTATCTTTGCAGAGACTTACTGAAAATACAATAGAAGATATTGTAAACCGTAGTGTAAACCATAAAAATATGAATAATCATAACGATTTGAATATCAACAACAAATACAAAGTCATTTTCGTCTGCCACGGAAATATTTGTAGAAGTCCTATGGCAGAGTGGATTATGAAAGATTTAGTTAGTAAAAATGGTTGTGATAAAGAATTTAATATTTCATCAGCGGCAGTCTCTACTGAAGAAATAGGTAATGATATTTATCCCCCTGCTAAAAGAAAACTTACAGAAAAGGGGATATCTTTCTCTAAACATAGTTCACATAAGATTACTCTTAAAGAGATATTAGATGCTGATTATGTTGTTGTGATGGATCAATCAAATATTCGCTTGATTTCCAATATTATACAAAGTCAATCTAAATCTAAAGAAGAGGAAAATCTTGCTTTTTCAAAAATTAAACTTTTAATGAGTTTTTGTGGTACAAATCGCGATGTGGCAGATCCTTGGTACACTGGTGATTTTGAAAAAGCATTCAACGATATTTTTCTTGGTTGTTCTTCCTTACTAAAGAATATTTAGAAAGTTATTTAATCAGATTACCAAGTATATCGCGAGTAATAGTTCTTGTAATTGAGCTTGTTGTATTTTTTACAATTCTTCCACCTACTGATGTACTGTTCTTACGGCTCTTTTTGCCTGTAATCTTGTTTGATACAGATGTTGCTACACTTGTAGCCACAGCCCCTGTTACTGCAGTAATCAACCCTTTTTTTATCTTTCCCCAAAGAGAAGATTTGCCCTTTTGATTTTTCTGTTTCTCCTCTTTTTGAACTCGTATTTCATTCTCTTTCTGGATAGCAATTGCTTCTTCCTCTTTTCTTCTCTCTTCTGCCTCCTTTAGTAGTACTTCAAATGCACTCTCTCTATCAATAATCTTATCGTAAATCCCATATAGCCTTGACGACTTGATTATTTGATCTCTTTGTTGCGGAGTAATAGCACCAATTTGTGAGAGAGGGAATAAAATTTTAGCTTTTTCAACAACTGTTGGTGCCCCTTTCTCATCGAGAATAGAGACAAGAGCTTCCCCTGTTTCTAATTGTGTAATAGCTTCTTCTGTTTTAAAATCTGGATTTGCCCTAAATGTTTCTGCAGCCACTTTAACTGCCTTTTGATCTTTAGGAGTATATGCACGTAAGGCATGTTGTACACGATTTCCTAACTGCCCTAAAATCGTATCGGGAATATCGTTAGGATATTGTGTAACAAAATAAACACCAACCCCTTTACTCCTAATAAGTCTGATAACTTGCTCTATTTTGTCTGTCAAAGCTTTTGAAGTATCCTCAAACAGCATGTGTGCTTCGTCGAAAAAGAATACCAATTTAGGTAGTTCTAAATCACCAACTTCTGGTAGGGTAGTGTATAGTTCGCTAAGTAACCAGAGCAAGAAAGTTGAATAAAGTTTTGGATTGTGCATCAATTTGTCTGCTGCCAAAACATTCATATATCCTTTGCCTGAAGTTGGTTCTACTGCAAGAAGATTTTGTATATCAAATGAAGGCTCAGCCATAAATAGCTCACCGCCTTGATTTTCTATTGTTAGTAGAGAGCGTTGAATTGCCCCTACACTTTGTGGGCTAATGTTCCCATACCTTGTTGTATATTCTGCAGAATGCTCAGAGATATAGTTAAGCATACTTCTAAGATCTTTTATATCAACTAATAATAACCCCCTTTCATCTGCAATTCTGAATAAAATATTTAAAACACCCTCCTGTGTATCGTTGAGAGATAGTATTCTTGAAAGAAGTTGTGGCCCCATCTGTGAGATAGTGGTTCTCATTGGATGACCTTGTTCTCCAAATACATCAAAAAATCTTACCGGGCATCCCTCAAACTTAGGTTCTGGTATTCCAAACAGTTCTTTCCTTTTTTCTATGAAGCCACTCATTACCCCAGCTTGTGAGATTCCAGAGAGGTCTCCTTTCATATCTGCCATAAAACAAGGTACCCCAGCTTTGCAAAATGTTTCAGCCATAACTTGCAGTGTTACCGTTTTTCCAGTACCTGTTGCTCCAGCAACCAAACCATGACGATTAGCCATTTTTCCGACAAGACTGATTGGACCTTTTGACCCATAGGCAATGTATAAACCTCTCTCTTTGCAATACATATTATTCTCTTTTAGATTTGTTAATAAATATTAAGTTTAGGAAAACTATAGAGATTGTTTCTAAAGTCTCTAAGCAAAATTAAGTATAAATTTTCGTTTTCTTTGCAAAAACGCAAAAGCTTTTTATCTCAAAGAACAAATATCCTAATGGTGCGTGGATCTATTAAGATCATTCACACACTATTTGCTTCAAAGTGTAATCTTCCTCCTTTCTGGAGATTCTATCAAAAAAAAATAGACTCCCACTCGTATCGGGAAAATGAGGATATTATTATTTATCCTACATTTGTAGTTAGGAGTAAACATGTAGATTAAACATATAGGAGGAATAGAAATGATTGAAGAAAAGATTATGCAACAGCTTCAGGAGATCGCTAAACAGAAGAAAAAAGATGTTATTGAATTGGTGGCTGAACTTGATGGACAACCTGTATTTAGATTGAGAAAATCCTCTATACCAAAAGGAGCAAAAGTTGGATATCCATTTTTATTATCTGTTAGAAATGGTGATGTATATGAATTAAATCATGAACAAATCCATCAAGTTATAGTATCATATAATGGATTCTGCAAGAGATTGCAATAATTGTG
>CAMNNS010000053.1 GCA_946545765.1 uncultured Bacteroidales bacterium
ATTAACATATTGCATCCTCTTAATTCGGAATGTTCAATTCGCCCCTCTATAGAGAAACAATTTTCGGAAAACAATTTTCCTAAATCTTCTGTCTCAATAAAACAACAAGAATGGATGTTAGCTAAATCTATAATATTTATCCCTCCCGAGATACTCTTTTGCTTTTCTAACCTTTTTATCTGAAAAGGATTGAGTAAGTCTCGAATAAATATCTTCATCCAAGGAGGAGTTGTAAATAGTCCATTTTTAGTGGAATATGCTTGAGATAAAAGTTCAGCCATTCCATACTCAGAATCTATTTTAGCAGGATAAAAAGCATTTTTAAGAAGTTTGTGTAAATATGTTCTACTTAACTCTTCTCCTCTCCCTTTCATCCCACCTGTCTCCATAATAATAACTCTGTTAAAAGGGTTATTATCTTTATCGCGATAAGATTGTTTAAAAAAATCCTCTACAAATTTTGCAAAATCAATTAGAGCAAAACTTACCCCGAGCAAAATAGTTTTTTTATTACTGTTGCTCTCGTTTTTGCCAACTTCTATTAACTTTTCTAATAGTTCGTTGTGGTTGTACAAATAAAAACCACCCTCCCCTCCATTAGCCTTTACCAACTCAATAATTTTATCTGCCATATAAACAAGAGATGAGCCATCTCTCTCTAAATAAGATGGTAGTAAAGCAAAAAAATTATAGTTAGAAAGCTCTCCATAGATTCTCTCAAATCCAGAAATAAAACTCTTTTCGTAAATAGATAAATCTTTTACATAGTGCTTAGAGGGGTTCATTCCCGTTGTGGAACTGCTTGTAAATAATTTGTATCCAGATATATCTATAGTTTTCTCAGGCGATGTTATAACCTCTCTGTTTTTAAAAATTTGTATTGGTAAAAAGGGAATATCTTCTATATTTTTTGGTTCTATATCTATTTTGTCAATAATTTTTAAATACTCTTTATAAGGGGAGCAATTCTCTTTTTGATAGTAAAATGCCTCTAAAGCGAGGGTATTAAAATCTTTTTCATTAGTGATATTAAAAATATCGGCGATATATTTTTCTGTGTTCATTTTTGCGTATCTGTTTTATAAAGAGCGATTTATATCAATCAATTGCTCTATGTAAGTCATATCTTGCCACAACCTTGGGACTTTGTTTTGCCCTCCTACTTTGCCTCTACTTTTCATCCATTTTAAGAATGCCCCCTCTTTTAAAGGCTCTATTTTAAGGCTTTGCATCGTAAAATCATTTTTTCTTTTTGCTTCGTAATCTGAATTGATATTAGCAAGTTCTTTATCTAATAATATGCTAAAATCCTCTAATTTTTTTTGATCGTATGCCGGTGAACCTTTTTGGAACTCTTGGTTTTTAAACTCTATAGCCCATATATGCCTCCCCTTTTTTATCCCCCCACCATCTTCTATCTCCATAAATTGCGGTGCGACAGTGAATTCCACAATATTTACCCCCATCTTCATCGATGCGTTAAGGAGAGCTTTTTCTGCATTATCTGTCATCAGCTCTTCGCCAAAGGCATTTATATACATCTTTGTCCGACCTGTAATAATTATTTTATAAGGATTTATAGAGGTGAACCTTACAAGGTCTTCTATTAAATATCTCCAAAGTCCACCACATGTAGATATGATTATTGCATAGTCTATATTTGGTTTAACCCCTTCTAAATTAGTTACATTACTATTATTACCGCTCATTGCTTCCTCTAAATTTTTAAAAGGGACAAATTCATAAAATACCCCATTGTTTAGAGTTAATAACATGTCGCGATGGTCTTCTTGATTCTGAAAAGCGAAATAGCCCTCCGAGGCGTTATAATTTTCTATATAATGCATACCATCTGAGGGGATAATTTTTTTGTAGAGTTCTCTGTACTGATTAAAACTTGTTCCGCCATGCATAAATAGCTCTAAATTAGGCCATATCTCATTGATGTTATCTTTTTTGGTGTACTCTAATATTTTATTTAACAGTATTAAATTCCAACTTGGTACACCAGAAAAATTACTTACATCTTGTTTTGTTGATTCGTTGCAGATAAGTTCTACTTTTTTATCAAATTCTGCAGTTAGGGCTGTACTCTTTTTTGGTGTTCTAATAAGCTCCGCATAAAAAGGAGAGTTGTAAAGCATTACAGCAGAAAGATCTCCACAATATGACTTTGTTGTTGAAGATATGGTGTCTGCTTGAACACTCCCCCCTAAAGTGAGAGCTTTTGTTGTAAATATTTTTGTCTTTGGATTGTTTGCCGCATAATTAACTATCATCCTTTTCATGCCCCCGAAGTGATTGATATATAAAGAGTCGGGGGTTATAGGTATAAATTTGCTTTTATCGGATGAGGTCCCACTTGATTTTGCGAACCATTTAACTTTTTGATTCCAAAGAATATAATTTTCTCCTTTGCGAATACGATTTATATATTCTACAATATCATTGTATCTTACTATAGGAACATTATTTTGAAAATCTTTATAAGAATTTATCTGCTCGAAATGGTGTTTTTTTCCATAAAATGTCTCTCTTCCACATTTAACCAAATTGTTTAGCACTTTAGATTGAATCTCTATAGGTTTCTTAGAATAATCCTCTATCTCTCTTAAAAAATTTATGTAAAAAGAGAGTGTTGCTTTTTTAATTATCTGGTTAATATTCATAAATTTATATTTTGATAGCGGTTTTGTTTAATTAAAAATCTCACCTAAAACACAAATAGACTTTAAATCTATTTTACTCCCGATATGAAAAGAGATATAGTCTAATAGTCTCTTTAAAAATTCTCCTCTAAACCTACCACTACATTTTATCTGATTTAAATTATATAATTGTAAAGATAACATTCTGTTTAACAATTTTGATTGCTCTATATCTAAGCACATAAGGTCATTGAAATTGTTGCAAAACATAGCTGTCTCAAAATTAAAGTACTGTCTCTCTTCGGAATAATTGTTTATCGGCATATAACCCAATTGTTTACAGTATTGTACTGTAAAATATAGATGAAAATTTTCTATTCCATTTTCTAATGAATCCAATAGTAAAATAGATTTAACTAAAAAATTGTAAAGTTCGGAGTTGGGCTCTATCTCTTTAATGCTTTTTTGTAATAGTTCGCTAATATATAGAGCAATAGAGGTTTTACGAATATCTTCTCGTATAGTTTGCAGTTTGTAAGCATTATTCAATTCCTTGATAACAGGCATTCCTATAGCCGTTTGGCTGGAGTGCCTATTATAAACAACAGCATCTATAATATTGAGTGGGGCAATTAAATTATTATTAGAGTGTTTTTTGCCCACATAAAAGTAGTATGTACTTTTGCCACTTTTATTAGAGAACCCTTTTACAACTACTCCATTATCTGAATGCTTAATAGTGTGAAATACAATTATTTGGCATTTAGTGAGCATAAGAAATCTGATAGTTTTTTTATCGCGATACCTCTGTGAGAGATAGAATTTTTTTCCTTGTCAGACATTTGTGCAAATGTTTTTGAAAACCCTTCAGGGATAAAAACGCTATCGTATCCAAAGCCACCTTCACCAACAATCTCTCGAGATATTTCTCCATTTATCTTTCCTTCAAATATATAGTATTCTCCATTATACCAAAGTGTTACAACCGTTTTAAAATGTGCCTTACGAGAGATACTATGCCCTGCTTCTTTCTCTTTCTTATCTAATTCTCTTAAAAGTTTATAGATATTATCTGAAAACTTTTTCCCCTCACCTGCATATCTTGCAGAATAAACCCCCGGTGCCCCATCTAAAGAATCTACCTCTAAACCAGTATCATCTGCAAAACAATTTTTGCCGAATAATTCCTTTATATATTTGCACTTTTGCATAGAATTATCCTCTAATGTTACCCCTGTTTCGAGTATATCTTCATTGCACCCTAAATCTTTTGGCATAATAAGTGTGAAACACTCCCCTATAATTTCTTGTGCTTCTTTGAGCTTGTGGCTATTGTTAGTTGCAAAAATTATCTCCATAAAGTTATTTTTAGCTGCTCAAAGTTAGTAAAAGTTAGGAATTATTAACTTTGTAGAGAGTTGCAAAGTTTTATATAAGCAGAAAATTATAAATAGAAAAATAAATCGCGATAAAATGAAAAAAAGAATTTATATCATAACTCTTGTGGTTTTACTCTCTTTCTTTGGGATAAATAACAGAATATCAGGGCAAACTAAAAACTTTGATATGCTAAAACTTTTAGAAATACAGAGTAATATTCTCCAATCGTTAGCGGTAGATTTTGTCGATACATTAAATTTTGAGAAGGCAATAAAGGTTGGGATAAATGCGATGCTTGAAAGTTTAGACCCATATACAGAATTTGTCCCTGCAGAGAATAAGGAGGATATAGAGATGCTAACAACAAGTTCTTATGGTGGTGTGGGAGCATTGATAAGAAAAATAGATTCTTTGGGGGTGATGATAATTCAGCCTTATCCAAATTCACCAGCAGTAAAGTTTGGTTTAGAGCCATCTGATATAATATTAAAGATAGACGGGGTAGATGTAAAATCTTTATCAGCAGATGAATGCAGTGCAAGGATGAGAGGAGCACCCGACACAAAAGTTAAACTGTTTGTTAGGAAAGGGAGAAGTGGAAAAGAGGAGGAGATAGAGGTTATTAGGGGAAAAGTTCATACTTCTGATGTCTCCTATTTTGGACTATTAAATGATGAAGAGGGGCGAGTTACACAAGATGGATATATCATGATAAGTGGCTTTACCCTTAAAGGGGCAGATGATGTTAGAAAAGCGGTAGTTGAATTGAAAAATATGGGTGCAAAAAGAATAGTGTTAGACCTTAGAGGAAATGGTGGTGGGCTTATAGATGAGGCCGTTGATATAGTCTCTATCTTTGTTCCAAAAGGTACTCTTGTTGTGAGTGCTAAAGGTAAAGGTGCTTCTTCAAATTTCTCTTATTCAACGACCAAAGAGCCTGTAGATACCGAGATACCTGTTATGGTTATGGTTAATTCTGCATCAGCGTCTTCGTCAGAGATTGTGGCAGGAGCGATACAAGACTTAGACAGAGGGGTGATTATGGGGGTAAAAACTTTTGGGAAAGGGCTTGTTCAAACATTTAGATCTATTGGCTATGATGCAAAATTAAAACTGACAATCTCTAAATATTACACCCCAAGTGGCAGATGTATTCAGATAATGGATTATTCTCATAGAAACGAAGATGGAAGTGTTGGAGCTGTTCCCGATTCTTTAAAAAAACCATTCAAAACTTTAAAAGGGCGAACAGTTTATGATGGTGGAGGTATCACTCCCGATACGACTATAGAGCCTGTAGTGTATAGCAGACCTGTAACTGCCTTAATTTTAGGAGGATTATTAGACGAATATGCTGTAGAGTATTATAAGAAAAATAAAAAAATAGCTTCGGCAGAGGAGTTCTCATTAACAGACAAAGAGTATATGGAGTTTGTTAAGTATGTAGCCTCAAAAGATTTTGATTCAAGAACAGGTGAAGAGATCTTGTTTGATCACTTGATTAAGCAGGCAAAAGAGAGTGGTAATTATGAGAAGAATAAAAATGAATATGAAGCCCTCTCAAAAAAAATCATACTTTCAAAAGAGCAAGTGCTAATTGATAATAAAAACGAGATAAAGGGGGCTTTAGAAAGCGAGATAGTAAGTAAGTATTATTATACTTATGGTAGAGTTAAGTCTCAATTAAAATCAGACACTCAGTTATTTAACGCAATAAAAGCGTGGCAATAATATATTTGGGTGTAAAATTTTATTTATCTTCCCAAAGATAAATCTTATCTGACCTACGTAACTTGTGTGAGATAGGAATAGAGCACAAATCGCCTTTAACAGCTTTTTCTCTATTCTTTAAATCAACCCTTATCTCTGTAATGGTATGCTCTATACAACCTGTTGAAGGTCCAATGATTAAGATATTATCTCCAACTTTTAGCTCTCGGTGTTCTATTAGAACTTCTGCAACAGAAATGTTGGAGAAATAGTTTGTAATTTTAGCAACATAGGTTTTGATTTTGGTTGCTTTGCTTCCATAAACCTCACTCCACTCTCCTAACCTTGCACCTTGATAATATCCATCCCAAAAGCCTCTATTAAAAACAGTTGCAAGCTTGTCTTTAAATTCCTTTGCAAGAGCTTTGGTATAATTATTTTCTAACACTGCATTAGCCGCATCGCGATAAATAGAGGTAACAAATTTGACATACTCTGCACTTCTTGCGCGCCCCTCTATTTTGAAAACAGTAACTCCGCTATCAATGATTTTATCTATAAACTCAATGGTACATAGATCTTTAGGAGACATTATATATTTGTTCTCTATATTCAGTTCTCTCCCTGTCTCCAAGTCTGTAACTTTATATCCCCTTCTACATATTTGATAACAACTTCCTCTATTGGCAGAAGCATTGTATTCTTGTAAACTTAAATAGCATTTTCCCGATATGCTCATACAGAGTGCTCCGTGTACAAAAATCTCTGTTCTAAGGAGTTTACCATTTGGTCCACAAATATTCTCTTCTTTTATTTTTTCGTTTATCTCTTTAATTTGTGGCAAAGTGAGTTCTCTTGCAAGTACAATGACATCTGCAAACTGAGCATAAAATTTTGCCGCTTCAAAATTGGACACATTTAGTTGTGTAGATATATGTACCTCCAAACCCATTTCTCGGGCGAGTAAAATAACAGCCATATCAGAGGCGATGATAGCATCTATTTTAGCCTCTTTTGCAGCAACCAGAGTATCTTTAATAGATTTTATATCTTCTTGATAAACAACGATATTTAGCGTTAGATATGATTTAATATTATTTTCTGAACAAATGCGAGTTATCTCTTTAAGGTCTTCAATAGAAAAATTATTGGCAGAGTGTGATCGCATATTTAAATTCCCAACCCCAAAATAGACGGAGTTTGCACCACCTTGAATAGCAGCGTGTAAACATTCAAAATTGCCCGCTGGGGACATTATCTCAACTTTTGACATCATTTGAATAATTGTGTTTGCAACTCAAGCTGAGACAACCATTTGATAATCTGTTCTATAGCCTGAGGTGCGAATGTTTCTTCTATCTGTTTGTATTCACTTACATTACCTGTTGAACTATGCTGGAATAAATGATTTAAATCCTTTAAGGCTTGAATGTGGACATTGTGATTATTCCTTAATCCAAAACTTAAAGCATTAAGATTACTCTCATAATTAACTTGTTGGTCTTTAGTTCCGTTAAGGGCGAGAATAGGGCAACTAATCTCACTTAGTAAAGGGCGAATATCTAATCCTATTAAATATCTAATGTATCGATCTTGTTGTAAAAGTACCAATGTGTTTTGATAGCTTTGTTTTAATATACTTGGGATATTATACTTTTCTATATCTGGCATTTCGTTGCCATTTATTATTGCATCATAGGTCTGGTGTAATAGTTTACAATACTCTTTAATCTCCTCTTGGGGCATCCCATTGGCGGTAAGTGCAACCTCTGTTTGCGAGATTAAAGTTTCAGCTCCGGAAATAACCATACCAGCTAAACTAATAGCAAAATCAACTTTCTTTGCTGCTGCCAACATTAGAGCAATAGTCCCACCTTCGCTATGCCCGATAATACCAACTTTATCAAAACGGTTACGAAGAAATTGTATGCCGGCAAGAGCATCTTCTTTAAAATCCTCTGTTGTGGCATTATCGGCATCTCCTGTAGATTCTCCAAAACCGCGATCATCATAGCGTAATGTAGCTATACCAGCAAGAGCGAGTGCATTAGCAATTACAGCAAAAGGTTTATGCTCAAATATTTCCTCATCGCGATTCTGAAGACCACTACCGCTTACCATAATGAGAACAGGTGTATTACGAGAAGTATTCTTAGGTAGTGTTAGTGTCCCTTTCAAACAAGCATCTCCGTTGGTAAAGGTAACCTCTTCTTGCTCATAAGGGAAAGGACCTATGGGTGTTTGAGGACGGTTAAGTTTCTTTATACCGGGTGTTAAAGTTAATGGTAAAGAGTAGCCCATTTGATTAAGAGTACCTACAATTTGTCCCTCTTTTATAGAACCTTTATATGAGGCATATATAGAAGGAATATCAACAATCAGAGTTGTATCTCCTTCTTGTTTAACTTGAATAGGTATCCCTTTTGCACTTTGCTCGGGTATATCTATTGTTGGATTTTCTGAAATAAAATTAAAAATTATTTCAAGCTTCATCCCTCTTAATTCTATCTCACCCGACCAACGACCTGTTTGTGCAGAAGCTACTTGTAGTGTTGCGAATATTGTAATAAGTATAAAATAAAGTTTTTTCATTGTATTTGAAATGGTTGTAACAATTTGAGAATCAGCATTTGTTAAGGAAAGAATCTATTTTATCTATAACTTCTTTTGCTGTAATAGAATTTAAGCAAGCATAATCTTCTCTAAAACAAGGTTTTGCTCCAAAGACCGAACAAGGTCTGCATGGTAATTCTCTCTGTATGACATTATTTAAATCTTGCCCCCAGCCATTATAACCAGCATAAGGATGTGTAGCTCCCCAAATAGATATTACAGGAGTACCAACTAAACTTGCAAGATGCATATTAGCACTATCCATACTAACCATTAGATCTAATTTTGACATTGAGTGAAGTTCTTCTTGCAAAGAATGTTTACCCGCAAATAACTTAACATTAGGATAATTCGTACTCCACGGTTGCATTATTTCCAGCTCTCTTTTCCCCCCTCCGTATAAGAAAATTTTATAATAAACTCCCCCCTTATCACCTTTTGATGAGAAGTATTTAATAACTTCTTCCATCTTTTTTGTACTCCATTCTTTCCCTTTATGTTTAGCAAAAGGGGCAATACCTATGCTAAAAAATTCTCTATTTTTGCCATCAGTTTTTTTAGATATAGTCTCTTTAGTATTATTACTCTCTGCAAAATGAAGGTCGTTAAATCCAAGTTTAACAAATACTTCCTCCATGCACCTTTGGCTCTTAATAATTTGTTTTAATTTTTTATTCTTCTCCCGACACAATTCTCTCCTCTGTTTTCTGTGTTTGTCTATTTTAATAACTTTGACCCCAGCCATAAATAGAGTAAATCTTAGTATCTTAGTTCTCAGTACGTCGTGAATATCAGCAAGGTGCGTGATACCATATTCTTTTTTAACTTTTAGAGCAAAAGATATGACCTTAAAAATAGTTCCGCAATAATCTTTTGAACCCCGTTTGGTGTT
>CAMNNS010000054.1 GCA_946545765.1 uncultured Bacteroidales bacterium
TCATAGTAAAGTTTGCATCGGGATAGATAGGATTATTTCCATTCTTCTCCATTAAACCTGCCATATATGCTTTTTTACCCTCATTTAGTTTTTTAGAATCTTTAGAGTAGTCTTCCATTATTTTAGCTTGCGAGGTAGAGAAAGTGCGTAAATAATTATATGCAGGGTCATTCTGCAATTTAAAATCAGGATTTGAAATTGCATCAAGAGCCTTCTCTTGCGATGTAAAGACGCTGTTGTCAAATATATTATTAACAAAAGCATCAATATCTCCACCAAACTCAGAATCAATAATATCAAAGCACTTTGGAATATATTTTTTCTCTGTTACTTGTGCTTTGAAAGTTTTAAGTAAAACCTTAGAAGCTTCTCTATCAACAGATGCATTGTAATCTTTGTAGAAGTTTGCACTTGTCTCTTTAAATTTCTCTGGAGAAGCCTCCTTCCCTAAACGTAAAAAAGCAGAGACAGGCGAAAGGATCTCAACATTATTAAGACATTCATACAAATAGTACATAGCTCTATATGCATCTTTTCTCTCTTTTACAACACTGTTGATTTTTTCTATAGCGTCTCCATATTTAGTTTTACGCTCAGGAGTTTGGTTTGCCCAATTATTAAAATCTTTCTCTTGTTGAGCCTTTCTGTTTACAATGTCAAGTTTAGCAAAAGCATTGTTCATACCAATACTATTTTTACGATAGTTAGAAGAACTTGCAAATTTGCTTGCATATTGTATGTTAGTTTTTTGGTCTGCCCTCATAGCTGCTCTCCATACATTTTCTTTTGCTGTGCGGGCAACAATCATAGGTTCATTTTGAGAATCTCTTCTTTCTATAACCTCTTCACTTGTTAAGTAGCGTTGAGTTCTACCAGGGAAACCAATAATCATTGCAAAATCACCGGGCTTATACCCTTTTAATGAGATAGTTAGATGTTTCTTTGGAGTGTAAGGAACATTGTCTTTTGAATACTCTGCAGGATTGTTATCCTTGTCGGCATAAATTCTAAATACAGAGAAATCTCCTGTATGTCTTGGCCACTCCCAGTTGTCTGTTTCTCCACCAAATTTTCCTATAGAAGAAGGGGGAGCACCAACAAATCTAATATCTCTAAAAGTCTTAGTTGTAACAAGATAGTAAACATTACCCTGATATAAGCTATAGATGTTTCCTCTTAAATATTTATCGCCATTTATGGCAGCATTTATAAGACTATCTGTATATTTTTTTCTGTATTCATTTCTCTTTTGTTCATTCATGTTATTGCTCTTCTGCTCTAAAGCTATCATCTGAGAAGTAACATCTATGAATTTATCTATAAAAGTTACAGATAATCCATTGGCAGGCAGCTCTTCAGAAGTGTTCATTGCCCAAAAACCATCTCTTAAATAATCGTGTTCAACAGAGGAGAGTTTTTGTATTGCCCCATATCCACAATGGTGATTAGTAAACAATAGCCCTTTATTAGAGACCACCTCCGCAGTACAACCGCCTCCAAACTGTACAATAGCATCTTTCAAAGAAGAATGATTAATGTCATAAATTTCTTTTGCAGAGAGTTTTAAACCGGCAGCTTTCATCTCTTTAATGTTCATCTTTTCTACAAGTTGTAGAAGCCACATTCCTTCATCTGCAACAGCTTTAAATGGTAATAATAAAGCAAAAAGAATCGTGATAATTAAAAATTTTTTCATAAATATTGAAATTAAAATAAGTATATTCAGATTACATTACACTTAAACAAAGATAATTATTTTTGTATATGTCCACTACAGATTTTATACATTTGTTGTTATATTATGGGTAAAGATTGGCCACCTAAAAATATTTTAATAGTTCCCGATAAGTTTAAAGGGGGACTCTCTTCTTGTGAGGTTGGTGAGGCAGTACGAGAAGGGCTTCTTATGGTATTTGATCCTGTTCAAACAAATATAGAAATGGTTGCTATGGCAGATGGTGGAGATGGAAGCGCCCAAATATTTCAAAGAATAACAGAGGCTCAAGATATTCATTGTACGGTATCTCAAATTGTTGGAGAAACCCATATTTCCAAACTTTTATACAATGATTTTACACCTTTTGGCACAGATAAAATTAATACTTCTTTTATGCTGACATCTGATAAGAGAGCCTTTATTGAGGTAGCTAAAGTGTGTGGGCTTGCAATGATAAGAGGGGAGAAAAATATTATGTATTCAAGTAGCTTTGGATTAGGAGAACTCATAATAAAAGTATTAGAAACAGGGGCAAAAGAGATTGTTATAGGGTTAGGAGGAAGTGCAATAAATGATTATGGGTTAGGACTCATAAAAGCCCTTACTACATACTGTAAAACAAGAGGGTATAAAAGTATAAAAGAGTTGATAAAAGGGGTAAAGTTTAAAGTTGTCTGTGATGTCAAAAACCCACTTTTTGGTATAAGTGGAGCTGCTTATTGCTTTGCAAATCAGAAGGGTGCAAATAATGAACAAATTTTGGAATTAGAAAATATAGGGAGAAAATTCGTAGAGAATCTCGCTCAAAAAGATTTGAAAGTGTATGACTTTGTTGATAGAGAAGGGGCAGGTGCTGCTGGCGGTTTAGGTTTTTGTCTTACTTATTTTTTTGGGGGAGAATACTTAGATGGGTATAGCTACTTCTCACAACACAACAATATTAAAAAGAAAATAGCTTCAGCAGACTTGATTATTAGTGCAGAGGGGAGAATAGATAGAGAAAGTTTAAGGGGAAAAGTGGTGGGCGGCTTGCTTAAAGATATTTATCGCGATAAGGAAAATAAACAAGTATGGCTCTTTTGTGGCGATAGCACTATTGATGAAAAAGAGATAGGTTCATATGTAAAAATTTACAAACTTTCAGATATAGAGAAAGATATAAATGCAAGAATGAAAATAGAGAAAAAACTTTTAAGACAGTTGGCTTATATGGCAGTTTTAGAGAGCCAATTTTATATGTGAGTTTGTGTTTTTTTATTAAATTTGAAACCTTGAAAGGGACGCAAGGGTTTATTTGAGTCAAAAAGAAAAAGGACAAAATATAATTATACAAAAATTTCTGAATATGAAGACATACGATTCAAAAAATGTGAGAAACGTTGTGCTGCTTGGTAGCCCAAAATCTGGTAAGACAACCTTGGTTGAAGCTATGATGTTTGAGGGTAAAGTAATAGATCGTAGAGGTACCATAGAGAGTAAAAACACTATGAGTGACAACTCTGAGATTGAGCAGATTTATCAGCGTTCAATTTATTCAACTTTGTTATTCACTGAGTATAAAGAGACAAAATTTAACATCATCGATACTCCGGGTTCAGACGACTTTGTTGGTGGTGTTTATTCTGCCTTTACAGTTTGCGAAAGTGGAATTGTTTTAGTTAATGCAACTCAAGGGGTTGAAGTTGGTACAGAAATTTTTATTCGTCAAGCTTTAAAGCATAAAAAACCGATAACTATTGCGATAAATCAGTTGGATAGTGATAAGGCAGATTGGCATCTTGCTATAGATTCTTTAAAGAATGTTTATGGTGGAAAAATTGTTTTGGTTCAATATCCAGTAAATGCAGGTCCATCTTTTGATGCATTCATAGATGTATTAAAGATGAAGATGTACAAGTTTAAAGATGAGAACGGTACAAGAGAAGAGTTAGAGATTCCTGCAGAGATGTTAGATGAGGCTCAGGCACTTCAACAAGAACTTATAGAAAAAGCGGCAGAGAATGACGAAAAGTTAATGGAGATATTCTTTGATAAAGGCTCTTTAACAGAGGACGAAATTCGTTCCGGTTTGAGAGAGGGTATGACAAAAGGAGACATATTCCCTGTTTTCTGTCTTTCTGCAAAAAAAGATATAGGTGTAAAAAGATTAATGGAGTTTACAATTAACACAAACCCAGACCCTTCTGCAGTTGGAAATCTTTTGAAAGATGGCACTTTAATTAAAGCAGATTCTTCTGCCCCTACATCGTTGTTCTTCTATAAAACAGCCCTTGAACAACATCTTGGTGATGTGGCATATTTTAAAGTTATGAGTGGTACTCTTAAAGAGGGTATGGATTTAATCAATCCCGATACAGGAGATAAAGAGAGAATCTCTATTATTTATGCTGCGGCAGGTAAAAAGAGAGAGAAAATCTCTGAGATTAAGGCAGGTGACATAGGTTGTACAGTTAAACTAAAGAGTGTTAAAACAGGTCAAACACTATGTGCTGGTTGTGAATATTCTTATGCACCAACTAAATTCCCAGAACCAAAATTTAGAACTGCGATTAAGGCAAAAGAGGAGAAAGATGACGAGAAATTGGGGGAACTTCTCAATAGAGCATCTGCAGAAGATCCAACTATTGTGGTTGAGTATTCAAAAGAATTAAAGCAGACAATTCTAAGTGGACAAGGTGAGCATCATATCAATATTTTAAAGTGGAAATTGAATAATGTTGATAAGATTGAGATAGAGTTAATGGCTCCAAAAATCCCTTACAGAGAGACTATTACAAAGGTGGCTATTGCAGACTACAGGCACAAAAAACAATCGGGTGGAGCAGGACAATTTGGTGAAGTTCATTTATTGATTGAGCCATACTTTGAAGGGAAACCTGAGCAAAATAAATTTAAGGTTGATGGGCAAGATATGGTTCTAAATGTTAAAGGTAAAGAAGAGTATCCTCTTGAGTGGGGCGGAAAATTAGAATACTATAACTGTATAGTTGGTGGTGCGATTGATGCACGCTTTATGCCTGCTATCTTAAAAGGTATTATGGAGAAGATGACAGAAGGACCTTTAACAGGTTCGTATGCTCGAGATATTAGAGTTTATATCTTTGATGGGAAAATGCACCCGGTAGATTCAAATGAGTTGTCATTCAAACTCGCTGCCCGTAATGCTTTTAAAGAGGCATTTAAAAAAGCAGGTCCTAAGATTATGGAGCCTATTTACAATATAGAAGTTATGGTTCCTTCTGATTGTATGGGAGATGTAATGAGTGATTTACAAAACCGCCGAGCTTTGATAGAAGGTATGCAAAGTGAAAATGGTTTCGAAGTTTTAAAAGCCAGAATACCTTTAGCTGAATTGTATAGATATTCTACAACATTAAGTTCTCTAACTTCGGGTAGAGCAACTTTCACACAAAAATTTGCGGAATATCAACAAGTTCCTTCAGATGTTCAAGAGAAGCTTCTAAAAGCTTATGAAGAAGAAGAAAAAGACGAGTAATATTTATCAATAAAAGAATGATGGCCAAAAAGTCGTAAATAGTTATTGATAATCACTTTCGGCTTTTTGGTCTTTATTATTTGAACATTAGAAATGAATATTATTGCTATTATCCCATCGCGATACGCATCATCAAGATTCCCGGGCAAACCTTTGGCTCTGGTTAAAGGTATTCCTATGATAGTGAGGGTCTTTGCTCAAGCTAAAAAAGTCTTTACAGATGTATGTGTTGCAACAGATGATAAGCGTATTTATGATATTGTAACAGAGAATGGTGGGGTAGCAGTGATGACTAAACAAGATCATAAAAGTGGGACAGACAGATGTTTAGAGGCGTTGCATAAATATGAGGAGATAAGTAATAAAAAGTTTGATATTGTTTTAAACATTCAAGGAGATGAACCATTTATCTCACCAAATCAACTCCAATCTTTGAAAGAGTGTTTTAAAGATGAAACAGTAGAGATAGCAACATTAGTAAAACCTGCCGAGGAGATGGAAGAGGTTTTAGATTCTAATAGACCTAAAGTTGTATTGAATAAAGATAATTTTGCGATATATTTTAGTAGATCTGTAATTCCTCACTACAGAGCAGGAAATTTATCAAAAGAGATTATAAATAAGGAAAAATACTATCTTCATATAGGTTTGTACGGGTATAGAAAAGAGATTTTGGAACAAATTTGTAAATTAGAGGAGGGTTATTTGGAGAGGATAGAAAAATTAGAGCAGTTGCGATGGTTGGAAAACGGTATAAAGATAAAAGTTGAACATACCCAAGAGAAATCTTATTGTATTGATACTCAACAAGATTTAGAAAGAATAAACAATATGGAATTTTTGTAGATAGAATTATTTATCGCGATAAGAAAGGAAAAATTTCACTAAAAGTGAAAATTAAAACAAAAAAAGGAACGAAAATTGAAAGCAAAAAGTATTGTGAAATAAAATATTAACTAAATTAAATAATTATTTATGAAAAGATTTTTAACATTAACTACATTAGTGGTACTTGTTATGGCCACTTTTAGCTGTGCTAATTATCAAAAAATGGTAAAAAATGCCGATTTAGTAAAGGCAGAAAGTTCTCCAGAAATTTTGGAGTGCGTTAACAATCAAATCAATTCAAATTATACTATCACTTTCCCTAAAAAGTATTTTTTGAAGAAAGCCATTTTAAAAGTTACTCCAACTATGGTTTTTGACAACTCAAAAATTGAGTATAATGATTTATGGTTACAAGGAGAGAAAGTTACTGATAATAACCACGTAGTAAACTATAAAGAGGGTGATTCTTTCACAAGACAAATTGTTATCCCATATAAAGAAGGGATGGAAAAATCTACTTTAGAATTACGTGCAACAGTATATAATAAGAACAAAACAAAATCGTACAAATTCCCTATACCTTATAAAATTGCTGAGGGTGTGAATTGTACATATATGCTTGCAAACAAAAAAGGTGTTCCAACTTTTGAAAAAGATAATTATCAAAAAGAATATATGGAGAGCTATGAGACTCAAATCTTGTACGAAGTAAACAGAGCTGAGGTAAGAAATTCAAGATTAAACTCAAAGGAGATAAAAGAATTTGAGGAGTTCTTGAAAGAGACTAAAAACGATAATTATAAAGAGATAGAGTCAAGTACAATTATAGGTTATGCTTCTCCAGAAGGTCCAGAGAAAAACAATAATAGTTTATCAGATAAAAGAGCTAAATCTGCTAAGGTTGCTTACGATAAAACTATAGCAAAAAGGGCTAAATTAGATGTTCCTGTTTCTGTAGAAGAAAGAGGAGAGGACTGGGAAGGTTTCAAAAATTTAGTTGAAGCTTCAGATATAGAGGATAAAGATCTAATCATTAGAGTATTAAGTATGTACTCAGATCCTGTAGTTAGAGAAAGAGAGATTAGAAATATGTCTGCAGTTTTCCAAACATTGTCTAACAAAGTACTTCCTCAACTAAGAAGAAGTAGAATTGTTGCTAATATCAAAACTACCAACTTCTCCGATGAAGAACTAAAGAGCATGACAGCTCAAGGTGATGAGAGATTAGATGAAGAGGCATATCTATATTATGCAACTATTGTTAAGGATAAAAATGAAAAAATAGAATTGTACAAGAAAGCTGTTGATTTATTTAAGAGCAACAGAGCTTTAAATAATCTATCTGCAATAATGTTGTTAGATGGAAATGTTAATAAAGCTAATGAGTATCTAAATAAAGTTTCTGAAAAGAATGGTGCTTACTTTAACAATATGGGAGTTGCAGAGTTACAAAAAGGTAACTTTGAGAAAGCAAAACAATATTTTGAAGAGTCTGCAAATGACGAGGCAAGAGATAATATAGGTACAATTCAATTATTAACAGGTGATTACAAAAACGCTGTTAAAAATTTAAGTGGTAAAAAGACTCATTATAACTACCCTCTTGCACTTATCCTAAATGGCAAATTAGATGAGGCAAGAAAAGAGTTACAACACGAAAATTGCCCTTATCAATCTTATCTAAGAGCTATTATTGCAGCAAGAAAAGGCGATAAAGCAACATGCGAAAAAGAATTAGAAAAGGTAAGTAAGAATAAAGAATTGGCTAATAGAATAGAGAATGATATTGAGTTTGCCTTTTTAAGGTAATTTATGAAAAGGGGGGCTAAAATAGTTTTATTCACAGATACTTTTCCTTACGGATTTAGTGAAACCTTTTTAGAAGGAGAATTAAAATATATTTCACAGGTATTTGATAAAATTGAAATTTATCCCCTTTTTTTCAATAGAAAAGATAAAGATAGAGGTTTGATTCATAGGAGGTTGGCAGATAATGTCAAGGTGAATCAACCTCTATTATCTTTTAATGATAAAGAGAAAATAAAACTCTCCTTAAAAGGGGCTTTCTCTTTTGCCCCATGTTTCTCTTTTAAGGAGTTTTTTGTGAGGGCAATCTTGGGGAGAAAAATAAAACTTTTGCAGGGGCAAAAAAAGGCAAGTCTTATAAAAAGAGTTAAAATATTTTTCAATTATCTTTTTATTTTCCGTGCGATATTAGGTGATACTAAACAGTTTAAAAAGATTATAAAAGATTGTTCCAACTCAAATATTATATACTTTTATTGGGGAGATAAAAGTATAACAATTGCCCCATTTCTTAAGAAAAATCTTTCTAAAATAAATAACAATTCTTTACCTAAAATTGTTGCAAGATTTCATGGCTCTGATTTATATGAGGGGGCAAAAGGATATTTACCAATAAGGGAAGAGATTTATTCTTCTATAGATTATGGCTTCCCGGTATCTAATAACGGATATAGATATATTATAGAAAATTACAGATGTTCACCATCTAAGTTTGAGACTTGTCATCTTGGAAGTTTTTCTCATGATTCTAATTTTAAAAATTTCTGTTTGAACTCAGATGTTAAAAATGAATCGTTTAATATTATTAGTTGTTCAAATGTAATAGAATTAAAAAGGATAGACCTAATTCTCAACAGTTTAAATCTTTTGGTCAAGGACACAGATAATGTAAAGAGAGTAATCCAATGTGGGTATAATAGCATAATTTTTACACATTTTGGTGACGGACCTTTAAAAAGAAAATTAGAACAACAAGGAGAAGATATTCAGAGAGAAGCAAATAACTTTTTTAAGAAAGAGAAGATAGATTTTAAAATAGAAATCTGTTTTAAAGGGAGGGTTCCGCATCGCGATATATTAAATTATTATAAAGAAAAAGGGGGAGATTTATTTCTTCTATTAAGCAGATCTGAGGGGGTTCCGGTCTCTTTGCAAGAGGCTATATCATACGCTATTCCAATAATTGCCACAGATGTAGGTGGGGTAAGTGAGATTTTTTCTGACAAAGTGGGTTATTTGGTAAGCTCAAACCCAACATTAGAGGAGATAAAGGAGAAAATATTAGAGTATCTTTTTCTGAATCGGGAG